>RPQV01000357.1 GCA_003818595.1 Calditrichota bacterium | reverse complement strand
CCCTTTTTCGCGGTTTCACCAGCGCCGGAAGGCTGGCGCTGCATGAAGTGCACGTGGATCACGCAGGAGATATGGGATTCACCTATTATCGCATGTACCTGTTCAGCGGCGAGGAGAAATACCTGCACGCCGCCCTGCAAATCGCCGATGTATTGGCCGGATACGCCAAGACCGGAACCGCGACCGAATCGGTCTGGCCCTATCGCGTCATCATGGACAGCGGCGAGGTCACCGCGCCCTACGGCGCCAACTGGAGCGGCTGCTACATGCTTTTGGAAAATTTAATCCGCTCCGGCTTGGGTAATGCGCAGGCCTATTGTGCGGCGCGGGATAAAATTCGAGATTTCATCCGCCAATATCCGATGAAAACCGGTTACTGGACTGACGGACACACGGATACCAATATCAGCAGCAATACCTACAAAAGTAATCTGAGCGCCAGCAACACCTCGCTCTGTCTTTTCGATTATCCTGAACTCGATCAGGAGTGGCAACAGGACATCCCCCGATTGATCAAGTGGACCGAGGACAATTTTATCTTTCGCACCGCCGCGGAAGAGCCGGCAACCATGTGGGGCGCCAACATCGTCGGCGAACAGGATTCGTTCAACCACAAAATGGATTATCAGACCGCACGCTATGCGGCGGCCTGCGCGCGATGGTACGCCGTTTCCGGCGATGAATCGTATAAGGAAAAAGCCTACCGTTCATTGAACTGGGTCACTTACTGCAACGACGATTCCGGCATGGCGTTCGAAAGCCCGGTCAGTCAAGGCATCCTCAGTTGGTGGTCAGATTGTTATGGTGAATGTCCGAGGATGTTCTATCATGTCTTTGCCGCGATTCCGGAATGGGCGCCGGCACACGAAAATCATCTTTTATACTCTGAAGGAATCCTCAGAAATGTTCAATATGATGAGAAGCAAGTCAGGTATACGGCTGCATCAAAAGACGGCGTCGAATATCTGCGACTGTGCTTCAAGCCCGCGCGAGTGACCCTGAATGGAAAAGCGATTTCATCGAGTCAGGAACTGATTCCCGAAACCTATCAACTGAAAAGCCTGGGCAACGGTGATTATGCCATGACCATTGTGCGTCATCAGGCCGGCGATATTTTGATATCGGACTAGTCCGCAGAAAATGAACAGCACATCGGTTCAGCAACGGTGCGCAAAGAGGTAAATCCACTCATCACTTTATAAAATTGGAAATAATAATGAAACGCCGCATGATCTCTCGGATGAAACGTCTCTTGTTGATTGTTGGAGGAAGCCTATTTCTCTTGGCGCCGTCGACGAAACCGGCAGAAACAACCCTTCACATCAATCCTGCCCAAAATCACCAGACTATTGAGGGTTTCGGCGTCAACATCAACCCGGCATGGTGGTACAACGGCGATTATGGTGATGCCGCGGTGGTGCAGCCGGCCATTGATCTGCTCCTCGATTCGCTCGGCGCGACGATTGTCCGGGCCGTGATCGAAGAGATCGACTGGGAAGCGGTGAACGACGACGACGATCCCCATCACTTTAACTGGAATTATTACGACGGTGTATTCTCCAACGCCCGCTTCCAAGGCACATGGAAAACCCTGCGTTATTTAAATCAAAAAGGAATCCGCAAAAACCTGATGATCAGCTTCATGGGCGCTCCGCCGGCTTCGCCTCCGGCTTCGCCGCCCATGGCGGCCGCGGAGCCGCAACACAGTTGGCTGGGAGGCATCGACCACAGCATCGACCCCGCCATGGAAGATGAATTCGTCGAATCCCTATCCGCCCTGCTCTATTATGCGCGCCACAAGGCCGGCATCGATTTCAACCTGGTGTCGCCGATGAACGAAACGGACGTGATCAGCCGTAGTAAAAGCGCTGAACACCCCGATGGAATCGTCGAAGGTCCCCATATCCCGGACGCCGTCCAGTACGTCCGCATCACCAAAAAACTCGCGCTAACGCTCGACGCCATCGGCATGAGCGACATCCGCTTCGTGGCCCCGGACGCCGCCTGGGACGGCCTGTTCGACGCCTGCCTCGACGAAACGATCAAAGACAGCACTCTCATGAGCAAGTACGCCTGCTGGGGTGTGCATCAATATGGCAACGATGCGGCGAACTATCAAAAAATCATCAGCAGACCAGCGAATCCGCTAAAGTCGTTTTGGGTGACGGAAACAGCCGGTATTGGCAATCTTCTGGGACAGCTTGATGATGATGCCGCGGCTTTTATTTTCTGGGACGGATTTGACTGTGTGTACCAGCATGCCAGACGAAACGGCTACGGCGAAGTGCCTCCCAATGATTGGGCTTTTTGGATGGGTGAAGAGGGAAAACCACTGCTCGCCTACAATGCGGCGGATCACACCTGGACGCCGCGCAAGCCGTTCTATGAATTCGCCCAGGTGTTCAAATTCATCAAACCGGGCGCGGTGCGCATTGACGCAACCGAAGAGGACAGCAACCTGGTCGCGCATGCCTTTTGCAATCCCGACAAGCAGCTCGTGATCGTCGGCCGCAACAACGGCAGCGCCGCCATGACCCTCACCGGAACGATCAGCGGAGTTGCCGCTACACAGGCTTTAAAAGTATACCGAACCAGTCCGACGATGAATCTGGAGCGGGACAGCGCCGATTTGAGCATCGAGTCCGGCCGATTCAGCCTCTCGGTCGACGCCGGCACGACGTTCACTCTCGTCGGCGCAACATCATCCGAGACCGGTATGCTGCCAATCAACGATAGCGGCGCCTTGGCGTCGGTTGCCTCTCCCGCTGATGACCTTTCCAACCCGCATGGTCAAATCGATCAAGAACAAGCCTCGTTTTCGCAAGGTAAACCTGAACCCGAGGGATGGTACGCGGGCGACATTCACGTTCATCGAAATTGCGGCGAAATCACCGGAATCCTGGCGGAGAGTGAATTCACCGCCATGATGGAGACCCATGATCTGGCGGTCATTACGGTACTGGCTGATATGGGAAACGGAGAGGTGAAAGAGAGCCGGCAGGATTTGCCCAAGGTGACCGGCGCGGATGCGGTTCAATCGCTGCCGGGACGGATCGTCCACTGGGACGCTGAATGGCATTTTGACCCCGCCGGAGTCACCTTTGAGCACAAAGCGCTGGGAGGTCATCTGCTACTTCTCGGACTCGGAGAGGCACACACGATTTGGGATGAATCGCCATACAAGATATTGGAATGGGGCAAAAAACAGAACGCGGTTGTCGGATTTTGTCACATGCAGTATCTGAATGATCAAATTCAGAATGAATTGAATTGCTGCATACCCATTGACTATCCGGTAGAAGCGGCCTTGGGAACCATCGATTTTCTCTCCGAAGACGTCTGGGTCAATGACGCGGCCGTCAATGCCTATTACAAACTGTTGAATTGCGGTTTTAGGCTCGGCTGGGCCGCCGGGACCGATTATCCGTGCAACGACAGTCGACCGTTCGGCTCACTGCTGACCTATGTTCACGTCCCAGGGCAGCCGCTGACCTATCGCCGATGGATCGAAGGCATCAAGAACGGCAGAACCGTCGTCGCCCTCAACGGCCATAAGGAATTCCTCGATTTAAAGGTCGGCGACAATGCCGCCTCTCCCGGCGATGAACTCCATTTGAACCGCAATGCGTCCTTGAATATAGAGGTGAAATGGACATCAACAGAAGAGCAGCAGGGCAGAATCGAACTGATCAGCAATGGCGAGGTGATCGCTCAAGTCAAAGGCGCCGCATCTCCCGGCAAACCGCTGCTGCTCAAAACGCCTCATTCATTTACCCACAGCAGCTGGATTTGTGCTCGTCGCATGGACGATCAGGGACATCAGTCCCATACCGCGCCGGTTTATGTGACGATCAATGATGCGCCCGTGCGCGCCAGCGTCAACGACGCAGAGTTTTTCGTCCGCTGGATTGACAACATACTGGTCAATATCGAAGAAAGCGGCCCCTGGAATCAATATTTCACCCACGATATCGAGAGCGTGCGCGAACGATATCGTCAGGCGCGTGCTGTCTATCAGAAAATCGCCCGCGAAGCTCGGGAAAGGATGCGATGGTAGCGAATTCAAACAAAGCTTCGTGTCCCTCTGTATTATCGACGGTATCTGCACGGAAAAGGCCAGGGACAACTTGGAAGACAAGTTGCGGGGCTGTATCAAAAGTCCTTTTCCACCTCCGGCCACCTCTAAATTGGAACGGCGATACCAAGCTCACGCCAAGAACGCCACGACCTCGCACGGAGACACGAAGGCGCAAAGGGGCGTCTTATCGTGCATCATGGGAAATTGCTGCATCTGGATTGATGAATTTAATCAAGATGTGCGACAATTTTGATGACATCCATTTATACCGGTCATTTATCTCTTTGTGCCTTGGCGTCTCGGTGCGAGGTCAGTCAAGATGTTGCAGCAATGGGGAGTTGTATCTGAAGTGGAGAAAGACTTTTAATACAGCCCCGCAGAATGGAAATCGTTATGGTGGGAGTGAAGAGAAGGAATAATTATCCTCATACGACATTATTGCGGAAGCGCTGATAAAAGATGACGCGGAGCGTCAAAGACGGCATTACTACGCGGAGCGTAGTAACGAGGAAAAAGAATCAGCCTGACGATTCCTCCGCTTTCCTCTGCGCCCTCTGCGTCTCTGCGTTGAGTCTCTTATATCCTCAAGATCTGCATCATCCGCGATCCACCGGCGCGGAGCGCCGAAGAACGGATTCCCATGCGGAGCAT
>RPQV01000356.1 GCA_003818595.1 Calditrichota bacterium | reverse complement strand
CAGGCATCTTGGCGCGCATTTCAAAACGGCCGTAGGTCCAATCACCTTTGTTCTTGGTCCGCAGACGCGAAGAGGTGTACTGCTTGCCGCCGTAGGATTCCTGTTTGGCGATAATGGTCAGGAGACCATCTTTAACGACGGCATTTTCACGGCGATAATACTGGCGTTCATTATTTCCCCAACCGGACTGCAAACCATAGGCGGTGCCGTCGCCGATCATAAATTCCCATTTATTTTCATCAATGGTGTCGCTGGAAAATTCATCGCTCCAAACCTCCTGCCATTCCTGAGAGAAAAGGTGAGTCGACAAAACCAAAAACAACATCATCAAAGAGCATTTATCCATTTCATCTGCCTCCAGGGTCAGGATCATAGTGGGGTACACCAGGACGCAACGACAGGATTCGTTGCTGAACAGCGGCATTTGAATTCAATTCTTTGAAAGGTAAAAACATTTTGCTTCTTGTGCAACGAGCATTTTGAGACGGTTCATGAATAATAAATGAGGCGAATCAATAAAGTTGATCGCTCATCGACCTTTTGGTTCCCGTACCAGAGTGGCCAGTAGAATCATGGAAAGCAACGCCAGCAGAGCGCCAAGACCAAATGCGGGGAAGGCGCCCCAAGTGCTGTAAATCAATCCGAAAATAATACTCGCCGGCAAGATCCCGAGTCCGGTGGCCAGATGATAGTATCCGAACGCGCTGGCGCGCAATTCGACGGATGCCAAATCGGCCACCAGCGCTTTTTCTGCTCCTTCGGTGAATGCATAAAAGAGGGCATAGATCATGAATAGAATAAAAGTGGCCGGCACCTGCAGACCGCCCGATAAACGATCAAGCAGGGCGAATCCTGCATAAACCAATACATAAATTCCCCAGCCGATGAGAATCACTGATTTTCTTCCAATTTTATCCGACAGGATTCCCAGCGGAGTCGAAAAGACCGCTTTGATCAGGTGAAAAAAAGCCCACACCAACGGCAGAAAGAGGACGCTGGTCCATGTCTTCTGTGTCTCTTCATTGCCCAAACCCTGGATCATACTGTGCAGAAGCGGCACTCGGCTGACCAGCGCGAATAATTTGCCACTTTCGGCGAGTGCTTCTTCAATACGAAAGAGCATAAAGGCATCGGAAGAATTGCCCAAAGCAAAGAGGAAAACAATGCCCAGATAAAAGATGAATGGACGATCGAATTGGTTCACACCGAATCGCAGCTTTGATTTTGCAGCTGTTGTTTGAGCGGGCTCATGCACAAAGAGGAGCAACACCAAAACAGCGAGTACCCCGGGCAGAACTGCCAGAAAAAATGTCCATCGCAATGCCGGCAGAGCACTTTTGACGCCGGCAAAAAGAAAAAGGAATATTAAAGAAAAGATCGCCAGGAACGGTCCAATGACGGCGCCGGTATGATCCATGGCGCGATGAAATCCGAATGCTCTGCCGCGATTTTGCTCAGAAACAGCGGCGGCGATCAATGCGTCACGAGGCGATGAACGAATACCCTTGCCGACTCGATCGATCATGCGCACGAAAACGATTTGCCAGGCTGCGGTGACGGCTGCCGTAAACGGCCGAGCCAGGGATGAGATGGTATACCCGACGAGCACAAATACTTTATGGCGACGAACTTTATCAGACCAAATACCGGCCGCAAGTTTTAGCAGTGAAGCGATGCATTCAGCAACGCCTTCGATGATGCCGAGCATCAGCGGACCGGCGCCGAGAGCGACGACATAGATGGGAATCAACGGATAAATCATCTCGGTCGCTGCATCGGTGAATAAGCTGGTCAAACCCAAAGCGACGACAGTAAAAGGAATTCGTTTACGCATCGGCGGCTCCTGATTGGTGATCATGAGGAGTTTCCGGGGATTAAGACGGTCATAAAATAAAATTGGCCATCTACATTCGAGTATAGATGGCCAACGGCGTAAAAGAGAGTAGAGGGGTTTGTTTGAGGTATAACATCAAATACAAACGTTGTGCCAATTTTGTCTATCATATGATATTTATCTGATTAACTGCTATTGATTTTATTGTACTTATAACTCACGCTTATATGATAAATACCAGAATAACACACCTCATATTATGAATGTTCATTTTTCGGCACACGCTATTCAGGACAAATTATATATCATTAATTAACAGCGAATTACAATAAGATCATCCGAATTCCTGCTTTTTCTGCATGCCGGATATTGAACACACAATTCAATTTATGGCGTTATCTTCATCGCGCGCATCCGTCGACAGTGATTAATTTTCAATTTTCGGCAGCATAATAGAGCAGAAATGGTATAAAAAAGCACATGCACATTTCCGCAACAGAACTTTTTGTCACTCAATGCCGGCTCCGCCATGGATTATTCAGGATTTAGTTGACATAAAAGCATCACTCATTACAGTTAATTGTGGCGTCCGCGCCAAATTCGCTCCTGCGGGGATTGACAGCGAGGGAAGTTTCATCAACCAGTGCCGGTTTTTGAACACATGAAAGCGCATTCAACCAGAAAAATAATCATGGTGAAATGACTGTCAAAAACCGTGAACAATTTTTCAAAATCTGACCAACGCAGCCTATCGCAACATGACAACCTTTATCGACCGGCGCAACGTCGGCGATTTCGCTTGGACAGAATAGACACCGGATGCGACATCCCGGCCGCCGCTGTCTCGCCCATCCCAGATCATTTCAGTGCTCCCCCGTTCATAATAATCATCAGCCAAAGTGCGTACCCATCTGCCGCGGGCATCATAAATATTTATTTGAAGCTGCGTCGGCGAGTCGATCAGCAGTGGAATGGATGTTGAAGCATTGAATGGATTCGGGTAATTCTGCCATAACCTAAAGTTCATTTCTCCCACAGCCGCAGTGCGATCATTTACCAAAGCCGGTGAAAATTGAAGATGATCGTCCATCCACTCGATTCGATTCTGAATCCATGTTTTGAGGTAGTTCACTTCGTCCTGATAGGAATGACCAATATAATAATTTGGCCAGACATACTGTCCCAGGACAGGCCAGGTATCAAAGTTACGCTCCTGTGCCTGCTGTAATTCAAGAGCCGTTTCATCAATATATGACATCAGGATTTCGACGTCCAACACGGTTCGGCGCACCTCTGCCCAGCGTTGGTAAAGCTTGTTTTGAAACCGTTTACTGTCCCATATTTTCCCCCACCAGAACGGCATCATGAACGAATCCCCGCCATTGTTGAAATAATCATCCTTCATGAAATATTCAATCTGCCAGCCATTGATCAGAGATGCTGCATAATAGTCCGCATTCCCGAACGCCAAATTAAAATCCCAGACTGGACCGACACGCAGACGAGAATTGCGATCGTCGCGATCCTTGTATAAAAACGTGCTGAGACGATAACCGTCGACATTTCTGCTGACTTCATTGACGATCACAAAATCGATGACACTGCTCATATCCAACGCCGTCCACATCCCTCCTGCCGGATCGTCGTACTCCGGCTTGGACATCATGCTTTCAAATTGATAGATGAAATCACGAATATATTCAGCCTGCTGCGGCAAGATTTCATCCGGTTTGGGATAATGATATTGATAAAAAGGTCGGGGGCCATTCGCATTGGGATAATAGAGAGGAAATGGAGACTGCCATCCGTCAACATTCTCCCCGGCACGTTTGTCCACCTTGACGATATATCCCCCGCTCAGTCCCAGCCCTTCGACATCGGTTGAATCCATTTCTGCCACGGCAACTCTGTTTCTGTCGCGCTTGATCTTTTCCATCAAGACATAAATGCCGGCATACTCGCCGTTGAGCACCAATTCGCAATATCGCGTGCGCGAAGCATAATGGCCGAGGTCGCGCGATAGTTTATACGCCAGCACATTGCGCATCAGTGATTTGTCGCTGTAAGGTGCATAGAGAATCCAATCATTCTCAGGCGGCATGCCGAGCAGGGAGACATTCACATTATGGCCGAGAGAATCCTGCGTTTCGATCGCAAATTGCTTTTTAGGAAACTGCTGCGAAGAATCTCCACGATATTCAATACTGATGGGGCCATCATAGCCATTATAGTTTTCAAACGGACTATTCAACGCGCCGACACCGTTGTCGACAATGCCCATATGTGCCACAATGCGTGGCTCGTTGAGTATCTTTTGTCCATGCGTGTCGATGACAATGATCGGCAGATTAGAGTTGAAATCTGCGTTGGTCGCTGCGTGCAGACATCCGTGCAATAAAATAATGACCAGACTTTTACCGATCATAATCGAAAGATGTGCAATTATTTTCACTCTGATTCCTGTCAGTTAATTTTGCGTTAAAACGGGCAACCCCGTCGGTTGCTCATCGCCTTGCTGATCACGCAATATATCGTTTATTCGGCCAGAATGTTTCAAGGAAAATCCTTTTTTGTTGGCGTTTCTCAAGTGTGTTTTATTGGCTAAACGGTTCATATATAGCAGCCAAATGATCAGGCGACTTGATTTTGCGGATGCCCATTCAGAAATGACTCTATATTGTCCGCGACGGCTTTCAATAGTCGTTGTCGCGAAGCCTGTGTGGCCCAGGCTATATGAGGAGTGATGGCGCAGTTTGCCGCCGTAAGCAGGGGATGATCTGCCGGAGGGGGTTCCTGGGTGAGCACATCGAGTCCCGCACCGGCTAATCTGCCCGAATTCAATGCTTCAGCCAATGCCCTCTCTTCCACCAGTTGCCCGCGTCCGGTGTTGATCAGAAAAGTT
>RPQV01000355.1 GCA_003818595.1 Calditrichota bacterium | reverse complement strand
CGGCTTCTTGTTGATCGGACTGCTCACGGCGCGCATCGATCAGGCGTTCCTGGATCACATGCCGGCATGTCTGTTTTATAAAATAACTCATCTCCCCTGCCCGGTTTGCGGCAGCGCCCGTACAGTCTTTTATGCAGCCCATGGCCATTGGATTCGGGCCGTGAAGGCAAATCCCTTCATCTTTTTGGTCTTTTGCGGATTAATAATGCGGGCTGTCAATTCAGTCTGGGGAGTGCTGGCTCATAAAAACTGGTACATACGCTGGGAAGGGCGAGAAAAAAAAGTGGTTTTTAAATTGCTGCTGATCTCCTGGATTGTCATCTGGATGATTTCCATCAGACATCTAATTTAACGGGAACAAACTCAAAACCTGGGTGTTAGAGATAACAATGAACGATATTCAAACAACACAATTTTCCGTTCGCGTGGGTGTTGCGGTATCTCCCTTTGAAGGATTTTCACCTTCTGAATTATTGCGGGGACTACGACTGTTGGGCGTTGAATTCGTCGAAATCAACAACGCCGTGTTGCCGGAGATCGATCGCGTGGTCGAAAACATCGGCGCCATGACCACTGCCTTTCACTTGCCCCTGGTCTGTGAGGACGGTTGGGATTTTTCCTGCGCTGATCATCAGTCAGAGATCAATGAGACCATTCACACCCTCAATGCCTATCGTAAAAAATTGAGAATCAGCCATGTGATTTCGCATCCTCCGGAAGCAGCGCTGCTCGCTGATCCTTCAGTTTCTTCCACTGCATCGCTTTTACAAAATTTAAAGCGATTGCACCTGCCCGTTTATTTCGAAAATGTACCTGCAGTGAACGAAAATGAATTTGAAAGAACCGTTGCCGACGCACAATCCGTCTTGGGGAAACAATTTGCCGGCCTTTGCTTCGATGCACCCCATTACTACATCACCGGCAAAGACCCCATCGAGAAATTTCGACTTGCCAACAGCCGCGTCGGCTGCATCCACCTTTCGGACTGCACAGCAGACCAGGACAATCACATCCCCTTCAACTGCGGCGGGACATTGCCCGTGGATGAATTCCTGCGACAGGTCGCGGATTCGTCATTCAGTGGATTCATTACCCTGGAAATCAAACCTGAAGCCATGAATCAATTGGACGCCTATATCAACAGCTACCTGACCACCCTGCAGTATGTGAATTACAGCAAATACCTGAAAACACGATTGCGGCTGTTTGCGCTAAGGCCGCTGATTAATCGTTTTACTGCTTTTGAATTCAATAAAAAAGTGGCCTGACAGAAAAATATCCTTGATTTTCACTCTCGATCGAATTATTTTTAAGAAATAATGCGAGTGATGCCAACCCATGCTTTCTCTGTAAACAAAATGCACTTTTTCGATTCGAACCCTTTGATCACTCGATCTGCACCCGCCACGCGCAGTTCTCCTCAATTCTCTCAATTATTTAATTCATACTTTCCTAAAACCATGATATGCCGAAATCATATCACTCATTGTGGGCTTGCCATTAAAAAGAGAGGTTAAAAATGGTTCCCAAATTTCAATCGCTTTTTCCGGTTCTGAAGGAGCGAACCGAAAAGGAACTCATTCGTGAGATTGTTGAAGACACAGAATTGTTGATCGGTCTTCCCTATCCGTATGTAACCCCCGGCGTCGACAAACTCGATGCTCTCTACTATTTGGACACCTATTTTATCAACCTGGGTTTGCTCAAACTTAAACTGGTCAATCTCGCAAAGCATCATGTCGAAAATCTTGTCGTGCTGCAAAGACGCTTCGGCTTTATCCCCGCGTCCAACCTAAAATCAATGACGTTCACCTCCTCCCTGCCGCTGTTACCCTGGATGGTCAGAGATGTTTATCGAGCGACGGGAGATAAAGAATGGCTGAGCCGCATCCTGGCGGATGTAATCAAAGAGTTTCAACACTGGACCAGTGCGCCGCATGTCACACCTTCCGGCCTGTATCGCTTTTACGACCACGGTCCAGGCCATGCCGACGCTCGTGATTCCGGTTGCGGATTGCCTGCTCGTCGTTTCAAACAGGCTGAAAATTATAATCCGGTTGATTTGAACGCTCTATTGTACCGAAACGCCAAGCTGATCTACGATCTGCAGGTCGAGGCAGACGGCTCGGGTGATCAACAACTGTTGACCAAGGCGGAATCGATTAAAAAGCTGTTCCACCTCTTGTGGAACCCGCAGTAACAATATTATTTCGACCATCATTTTGTCGATCGCCAATTTTACCCTCAGAAATCGCTCGCGGGATTCATGCCGCTCTTTGTGGAAATGACGGATGACCAACACGCCGTAAATATGCAGCTGCACATCAAAGATTTCCTCGCACCGGGCGGGGCAGCGTTCACAATACGGGATCATGGTGACCAGATCAGTGTGTGGAATTATCCGCTCGTCTGCGCCCCCTTTATCTACTTTACGGTCAAAGGATTGATCGATTACGAATTCATGGAAGACGCGGCAGATATCGGAGAAAATTGGCTGCACATGGTCTATTCAATCTATCAACAAACGGGGAATATGTGGGAATGGTACAACGTCATGGATAAAAACATCTCCACAAGAGCCGCTATTGCCAATTCAGCAACACTGGGCGCCACCGCAGGCGCTTATATCGCCCTCGTTGATACGCTGGGACTGGAGTGATTCAGGAAACCGCAACTTAACCGGGCGAGTGAACACTCTCCTCGCCCCCTTTCATCGCAGCAGAACGTGATACATAAAATCATTGGAACAGCCGGACACATCGATCACGGTAAATCGAGCCTTGTGCGCGCCCTGACGGGAACTGATCCCGATCGTCTCGCCGAAGAGCAGGAAAGAGGGATGACAATCGATTTGGGATTTGCCTTCCTCAACGAAAACATTGCCATCATTGATGTGCCCGGACACGAAAAATTCATCCGCAATATGGTCGCCGGCGTCAGCACCATCGACCTGGCGCTGCTGGTCATTGCTGCCGATGACGGCATTATGCCGCAAACGCGCGAACATTTCGACATTCTGAAACTGCTGCAGCTGCGGCACGGCATCATCGCACTCACCAAAATTGACATCGTCGAAAAAGAGTGGCTGGAAATCGTTCACGAAGACATTCGCTCCTGGATCAGGGGCAGCTTTCTGGAAGCAGCGCCGATTGTCCCTGTTTCCTCACAGACGAGTGAAGGTATCGCGGAGCTGCGTCGTCTGCTCATCACCAAAGCAGAAGAGACGCCGTCGCGAAATGACCGCGGCATCTTTTGGATGCCGGTCGATCGTTCTTTCACCATCAAAGGTCATGGAACCGTGGTCACGGGTTCGGTTCTTTCGGGTGAAATCCACGACGGTGATTCGATCGAACTGTTGCCAGCACAACAGACTCTGCGCCTGCGCGGCATCCAAACTCATGGAAGAACCACCGCTCGCGCGCAGCTGGGCGACCGCGCCGCTTTGAATGTCATGAATGTTTCCAAAAATGATATCCACCGCGGCGACGTCTTGGCGACGCCCGGCAGCGTCGAACCCTCGTCCCGTATTGATGTCAAGCTGTCAACGTTGCCTTCGGCAGCGCATCCTCTTGCCGGTCGAACTCGCCTGCGTCTGCATCTCGGCACGCGCGAAGTGATGGCGAGAGTGAGACTCCTCGATCGAGATAAACTGCCGGCCGGCGCCTCCTGCTATGCACAATTGATTCTCGAAGAGCCGGTGGTCGCGCTAAAAAGAGAGCCTTTCATCATCCGCTTCTATTCGCCGCAATTCACCATCGGCGGCGGCATCATCCTGGATGCCCATCCGCCCCTCCATCGCCGGCATGACCGCGACATTCTGGAACACCTAAAGCGCCTGGAAGACTTGAATCCTGTGGAGATCGTCATCAGTGCCCTGGTGGCCATCGACAAGCCTCCGATCAAGTTGATCGATCTGGCCAAAGAACTCGGATTGACGCCAATGGCTCTGGAAGCGATCGTACAGGAATTGGTCAGCCAAAAGATCATTTATCTCCGCGGAAATCTGCTTCTGCATCGCCAAAACTTTCATCGGCTGAAAGTAAAAATCATCGAATCGCTCGGCCTGTTTCATACCAAAGAACCGTTGCGCCCCGGTATGATAAAATCAGCGCTCTCTTTGCAGGTGAAAACCGGCCTGCCTTTTTTTGAAGCCACATTGGAAGAATTGACGGCGGAACAATTGATCGCGCAACAGGATGATGTGATCAGACTGGCTGATTTCGCCATCCATCTGAATCCGGCGGAAGAAAAACAGGCCGAAAAAATCATGGCTATTCTGGCAGGATCGCCGTTCCTCACCCCGCCACCCAAAATCATAGCCCAAATGAGCGGTTTGTCGAACGATGAGATCCAGCACACACTGACAGCGCTTCAGGGAATGGGACGAATCGTGCGCCTTGATGAAGATATCTATTTCACCACCGCGGCGTTGGCCGAAGTCGAGAAAAAACTTGAACAATTTGCGCCGGAAGATTCTGAATTCGGCGTCGGCGAGTTCCGCGAACTGCTCAACACCACGCGAAAATTTGCTCTGCCGCTGCTCAACTATTTCGATGAAAAGGGAATCACTGAGAGGATTGGAGAGAAACGAAGAATCTCGCAAAAAAAAAGGCCGGTTTGAATCAAACCGGCCTCAATAAGGTTTAACGCACCAGCAACATCCGTTGGGTCAGTTTCTGACCATCCGTTGATAATCGATAGAAATAGAGACCACTGGGCGCCTGCGCACCGGTTGACTGGGTT
>RPQV01000354.1 GCA_003818595.1 Calditrichota bacterium | reverse complement strand
GGTGTTTAAAATTATCTTTTCCCGTATTTTGCAACCGCATGAGGTTGAAATCCACTGGGATCGTGGAGCGTTCAAGATACCGCCGGAAATGTTCAAGGCGATTGAAGATTACTGGCAGAGGGTTGTTGATGAACACATTTTCAATGGTGAGCTGGTGCGTCTTGACAGTTGGCGCCTCGCCGATGGCCGGCTTCACCTGCAGCTCAGACCTTCAGATTATCAAACGCTCTTGTATTCCAACCAGCATGTGGACGCCATTTGCGCGCAATGGGGAGAGGCGTTTTTATCGCGGGTTTTGGGCATCAGTGCGATCATCAAGAGTCAGGATGACAAGCTGTTGCTGATCAAACGCAGCCTGCGGGTGGGCGAATATCCGGGATGTTTTGATGTGATCGGAGGTCACATCGACGTCCCGCTGGACGGCGCCGCTCCCGATGTTTTCCAATCGATGCAGAGGGAAATGGAAGAAGAAACGGGGCTGCTGCCGCAGGAATGTTCGTTGACGTTGCTGGGACTCGTCGAGGCCGTACCGAATCGCAAACCGGAACTGGTTTTTTTTGCTGACTGCCATTTGAATATGCGACAAATCACGGAACGCGCCCGGCAGGCTAAGGATCGGGTAGAGATTGAGGATGTTTTTCTGGTAAACAACAGCGTGTCGGCGCTGGATTCGATACTCGGAGAGAATGGTATATCATGGAGTCCATCGGCTTTCGGCTGTCTTTATTTATATCGTGATCTATTGAAACATAATGCTTTGATCAACTAGAGAGAAAACAGTGGAAAAAAATCACGAAACTACTGAAAATGCATCAGTTGAACTCTTTGAGGAAAGGACCGGCTCGAAGAGTAAAATTCAGTTCAATCATCCGGACATCAATCGAGTTTTTGTGGCCGGCACCCTAATGCACGATCCCCCTCTGCGCAGGACTCGAAAAGGTGTGCCGGTTACCAATTTCATTGTCATCACCAAGCCTGAAAGCATTGCACAGGATGGCCTCGAGCGGGAACCTGCCTATATCAGCGTTGTCGTCTGGGCAAAGCAGGCCATTCAATGCGCAAAACATCTGAAAAAGGGCAGTTCAGTGATCGTGCTGGGTGAACTGCAGTCCATGCCCAACGCCAAACCGCAGGATGGTTTTTATCCCACGCAGATCAGCGCCCAGTGGATCCAATATCTTGAACGGGGTAAATTCAGCAAAATTTCCATCATCGAGGATGACGATCAGATCGAAGAGGAATAACCGGTCGAAACGATGAACGGCTAATAGCCGAGAACGCTGCGCTGTCCGCCGCGCTTTTCCAGTTTGATGTCCTTGAACATGGGGGCTTTGATCGCCAGACGCACATAAACCCGCTTTCCCGGACCGCTGGGAACCCAATCGATATTGGCTTCCCAACAATGTATATCGCGATAAATGGTAAAATTATGATGGGAAATCTGTCGTTTGGCCACATCATAATGAGCGCTGTAACCAATGCGCCAGCGTCGGGTCAAGTTCATTTCCGCGCCGGAAATATCGATATAATATCGTTTCTGCACATCATTGGGATTGTATTTATTGAGATCGAAATTGAAATTTAAACTCATCTTCCAGGGAATGTGGAGTGATTGCTGCATCCGTTCCGTCTCATAACGATTTCTGCTCTTGATCAGATCTTCTTCCAGCACATCCAGGTTTTCCTCACCTCGTTCCATCATCTGCAGTTCCTGAAAGTTTTGCGGCAGGTCCCGATTCTCCTGATCGGCGTTTCCGGGCTTGCGTGAGGAGTCACCCTTGCCCTGCAGACGAAAGCGCATGTTGAATCTAAAATCGGTCATGCGCATAAAACGAAGTTCTTTCCACCCGCCATCGGCCCATAAGAATTCATCGTCGGCAGAACTGACGGAAGAGGAGGCATATTGATAAAAACTGTGCGAGGTGCTCGCGCTGATGCTCAAATTCTGCAGCGGATTGGCGGTCAGGCTCGAACGCAGGTCGCTGAGCTTATTTTTCTCTGCCCGCATATTGTACGCTGAACTCATATCGACGTTGAACAGATCGATCCTTTTTTCTTTCTCGCCTTCTCCCTTTTTGATTTGAAACAGATGACGGACGTTAAAATTCATGCTGCCGCTGCCGTACATCGGCGTTCCGGATCCAAATCTGTCTTTCTTGACGACCGTGCCGTCAGGCCTTTGCACGCGCTGAACATAGCCCCATGTCGACGATGAAAAATCCGGCGCATAGCTGAATGACATGCTCGGCGTGATGACATGACGGATGGAACTGATGTCGCCGATCTTGACCGGAAAGACACCATACGCTTTGGTGTTCGCGGAGAGGCTATAATTGAATGTATGTCGCGCTGCGAAACCGGGATTTTTTTCGTCCTCGATGGTGTTTTCCTCGGGATCAAAATAATAGGAAAAGGTCTCATTGAACCAATCTTCTTTCACGTTCAGCGATTGATTCAACAACAGCCAGCCGAAATACTTTTTAGGACTGGCGAGAGAAAAACTGAGATTATGCGCAAGACGTCGCGTCAACTCGGTATTTTTGACCGTATCCCGCTGCACCGTGGTGATCGGGCTGCCGAACTCATCGACAGATTGCAGGGTATTATCGACATACGAAAGGACCTCGCGCTCCTGATTGAGCAGGTTGGAATTATAGGAAAAATAGAACGAATCATACCATTTTTGTTCACGTCTCCCCTTGCGTTTGGGCTTGAACAGCTCTGTTTGGCCGACGCGGAAAGCCACTTGAGGAAGGGTAATGGTCTGAACATCTTCCTGCAGGTCATAACTCTGCGACATATTCACGCTCAGACTGAGCTTCTGTTTCGGCCAATTTTTACTGTAGGTGGCATTGGAGCGTAATTCCCGACTCAGCCGCGTATCTAAATCAGTGCTGAAGGTTTTATAAAAGTTTTTATCACTGACGAAATTGCCGCTCGCGCTGAAACGAGCCGTCGGCGAAATCTCCTGGCTGTGATCAAAGTTCAAGTCCCAGCGTCTCACCCGGCCGCCAGTCTCGAAATCCTTTCTCGTATACGAGCCGGAAATCGATCCATTGAGCAAGTAGCGCACAGAATAATTGGTTGCACCATGAAACAGAAAACCTGATCGTTCAAAAAAATCCACCGACGTTTTGGCATCAAAATAGTCATTGGGCGCCCAATAATAGCCGATTTCGCGCAAAAAGCGGCCTTCCTGAGCGCTGACGCCAAAACGGGGAATCAGTACGCCGGAATGTCGTCCCTTGTTATGCGGGAAAATCGCAAACGGTAATGCAAAAACAGGAATTTGGCCGAGTTTTAAGACAATCGGTTTGGCGATCACTTTATCATTGGGAATCATCTTCATTCGCCGCGCTTCAAAATGAAAATGGGGATTGCTGTCCAGATCACAGGTGGTATAGCTGGAATATGAAACGTCAAAGACATTCTTTCCGACGCGTTTGATTTGTGTGCCGACATAGTTGCCACCCTCCACCTCCGACCGCCCCTTGATGACACGGCCCTTTTCGGTCTGATAGTTATAAATCATCTGCGCACCGGTCATCTGCGTTCCGTCTTCCTCGAGAATTGGTTCGCCGATGAGTTTGATCTGGCGTATGGAATCAAGCGAGGTGGTGTCCTTTTTGACAAAAGTGGTGTCTACGATCGATTCAGCAATAATGAGATGCGCATCCCAATCAAGAGTGATCCTTCCCGCCTTGAGGAGCATGTTTTTATATTTGACCACCGCATTACCAATGAAATAGGACTTGCGTTTTTGCAGATCATTTTCCAACACAGCGGCTTCGTAAAAAACGGTGGTGTCAATATCCGAATCGGTTTGTTTGACGTCAGCCAGTTTTATCGTATCCGCAACCACAATCGTCGTCGAATCGTCTGCGGCCGGAATCACGGGTGACGACGCGTCGTTCTGGGCAAAGAGGCAAAACGGCAAAAAGATCGCCATCAACAGTGCCGATTCAGCAAAACTGCAGAGCTTATGAGAGAGGGATATCAAAGGTCGTTTCCATGGAATGGGTTAAAAAGATCTCCGGCAATATTCATCACCGTTTTCGCAGCGGCCACAGCTTGATCAACCGCTCCCGGATGCGTTGTTCCACGCCGTTTTCAGTCGGACGATAATATGTCTTGTTTGCCAATTCTTTTGGGAAATAATCCTGGTTGATGAAACCACCATGATCATGCGGATATTTATACCCTGCAGCATATCCCATTTGTTTCATTAATTTCACCGGCGCATTCCGCAGGTGCAGGGGGACGTCATGAGGAGAGCCATTCTTGATAACCTGCAGCGCTTGATCAACCGCCAAATAGGCCGCGTTGCTCTTGGGAGCTGAAGCCAAATAAGTCGTCGCCTGCGCCAAAATGATGCGTCCCTCCGGCATGCCGATGAGACTGACCGCCTGAAAAGCGGCCGTCGCGACCATCAGGGCATGAGGATCCGCGTTGCCGATATCTTCGGAAGCGAGAATGACCAATCGACGAGCGATGAATTGCGGGTCTTCGCCGGAATCAACCATGCGCGCCAACCAATAAATCGCCGCATCCGGATCAGAACCCCTGACGCTTTTGATAAAGGCGGAGATGACATCATAATGAAATTCGCCCTTTTTATCATAGAGCAGCGCCCGCCGCTGCATCGCCTCTTCGATCCGCGATTGATCTATGATGCGTATTCCTTGTGCATCAGGCGGACTCAGCTGCGCCGCGAGCTCGACGGCTGTCAACAGATTGCGCGCAT
>RPQV01000353.1 GCA_003818595.1 Calditrichota bacterium | reverse complement strand
TTTTGCGGCATGATCGCCGCCGGCAGGCGTTGCATGGAACGCGCTGTCGAACTATCGCTGCCGACGATGATGATCTTTGGCGGCCTTGATGAAATTGTTTCGTTTGATGTCGCACATCAGGCCTTCAGTAAAATCAATTCACCGGACAAGCAGGAACTGGTCTTCGAAAACGCCAAACACGAAATTCACAATGACTATGATAAGCAGCAAGAATTCGATGCGATGTGGCAATGGCTCAAGACTAAAATGCCGTAACCATTCGTTTTATCGGGTATAATCACCTCTCTTCAATGTATGAAAACTTTTTAGGGAGAATTTTATGAAAAGATTGATGCATTTCCTGGTTATTGTCAGCGCACTTTTATCAGCCTGCTCCTCCAACAAGCTGCGCGAATATGACTTGCGCGAGAGCAATCTCGCGGCGCGTTCATTCATTCCGCCGCGAGCCGATGTACAGACCGGCGCCGATGTGTATTTCAATACCAAAGATCCCATAGGCACGATTTTAAGCGTCGGCAGCACCGTCGCCCGCGAAGTCGAGGCGATGAAAGCGCGCGCCCGCTTGGACAGCGCCATGATGCTGGTCGATATTCCGGCGATTGTCGAGGAGGACGTGCTGTTCAAAGCTGCGGAATTACTCAACTCGCGTCCTGTCAATGAAATCGATGCTGCCGATTTTCTGCTCGACATCGATTTTAAGAAACACGGCATCGACGCACAAAGCTGGGCAGGAGGCGTCGATTTTGTTATCGATGCCAAGGTGAACCTTGTCGATCAAAAACAGGGCAGGAGAATTTGGAAGCGACATATCGAAGAGCGCGAACCGCTGTCGCCGGCATTGTTCGGTCTCGGCCCCTCAATCGGCAATGTGATCGATGCGGTAGCACTTTCTAAATTGACTGTTGAGGAAATGGCGACAGGATTGGAAAATCTGGCTCATTTTACGGCTGATCGGATTGCGCATAAACTCTATGATGATTTTATCAAATCTCGCGACTGACCGCAGACCGCTGGAAATTGAGATGAAATGGGGGCATTCTTTCTTCAGTATAAGGAATGATACATTATGGATTTTTTGAAATCGTTGGGAATCGACGACCTCAATGCAGGTGCTTCCACGGGGCGAACCTGGTTGACAGCACAAGATCAAGGCGTTTTGCGCATCGTTTCACCGGTGGACGGCCAACTAGGCGCTCAAGTCAGCCAGGCATCGGAACTCAATTATGCGACCATGATCGCCAGTGCCCAAACTGCGTTCCACTCATGGCGCATGCGGCCTGCGCCGCAACGAGGTGAGATCGTGCGGCAGATAGGCGAGCAATTACGCGCCTACAAAGACCCCCTTGGTCGTCTGGTCACATGGGAAATGGGCAAGTCGCTGCAGGAGGGTTGGGGAGAGGTGCAGGAGATGATTGATATTTGTGATTTTGCTGTCGGCCTTTCTCGACAGTTGTATGGTTACACCATGCATTCGGAGCGTTCCTCACATCGCATGTATGATCAATACCACCCCCTCGGCATTGTTGGCGTGGTCACCGCTTTTAATTTCCCGGTCGCTGTGTGGGCGTGGAATGCGATGATCGCTGCGGTTTGCGGCGATGTGGTGGTGTGGAAACCGTCATCAAAAACGCCATTGACGGCTATTGCGGTGCAGAAAATCATCACCCGAGTCATTGAGGCCAATCATTTGCCGGAGGGTATTTTCAATTTGATCATCGGTCGTGGAGCCACCATCGGTGAAAAGCTGCTCCACGACGCTCGTGTGCCGCTCATTTCCCTCACCGGATCGACCGATGTGGGACGTCATGCTGCCGAAGCCGTTGCCAAACGGCTGGGGCGAACGATTCTCGAACTCGGCGGCAATAATGCGGTCATCATTACGCCTGCGGCAGACCTTAGACTGGCGTTGCCTGCGGTTGTATTCGGCGCCGTCGGCACTGCCGGCCAACGCTGCACCACCACCCGCCGCGTCATTGTGCATGAGCAGATTTACGATGAATTTAAAAAAGCACTCCTCAAAGCCTATAGCGGCGTGCGCATCGGCAGCCCGTTGGATGAGCGTCATCACATGGGACCATTGATCGATGTTGCTGCGGTTGAGGTGTTTAATGCAGCGCTTGAAAGCGCCAAATCGGCAGGCGGCAGAATCATTTTTGGCGGTCGCGTGCTGAGCGGCGCCGGTTACGAATCCGGTTGTTATGTGCAACCGACCATTGTCGAAGCCGAAAATCACTGGGAAGTGGTGCAGCGGGAGACCTTTGCACCCATTCTCTATCTGATCCGATATTCAGGCGACGTGGAAAATGCGGTGGCACTGCAGAATGGCGTACCGCAGGGATTGTCTTCGTCGATTTTCAGCAACAATCTGCGCGAAAGCGAGTTCTTTCTGTCGCATGCTGGTTCCGATTGCGGCATTGCCAATGTCAATATCGGCACCTCGGGCGCGGAAATCGGCGGCGCCTTCGGCGGCGAAAAAGAGACCGGCGGCGGCCGCGAGTCCGGCTCAGATGCGTGGAAAGCCTACATGCGGCGGCAAACCAACACCATCAACTGGGGTACGCAATTGCCGTTGGCGCAGGGGATACGGTTTGAGGTGTGATCTATCTTCGATGATCTGCTCTCCGTTTTGCCAAGCTTGAAACGGTCGCCTGCTTCATGGTGATGTTGGCATTGACGATCTGATCACCGGGTTTCAGGACAAACATATCATTCCACTTTCCATCAGCATCTCTGTCCCACCACCCAAATCCTTCACCCGCCTCCAGAATGGTGCCGTTGTTGTTCAGGTCATCAAAGGCCTCAACAATGACATCAATATTCGCTGTCAGATTCAACTTGAATTCAAATTGACCTGTCGCCCGATCAACATTGACATAGGCAAACGAATTGATATAATCAGTATGCGAAGAGTCCAGCACTGCAACGCAGAACTGACTGAGATTATGACCAGGCCATTGAACGGTCCCGGAGACCGAGGTGTTGGCCATCGCCTGGCTGGCGCTTTTGATGAAAACAGAGAGGAAATTGTACCAGTTTGTTTCTTTGAATTTCAATTTGACATAGTTGGTGGAGTCAAATTGTTCTTTATTGTTCGGATAGGGAAAATGGATGGTTAATCCGCCGCGCGACAAACCAGGAGCATTTGTTTTGGTGAATGGAACCGCCGCATTGACGGCAGTGATCACTTCATTTGCCGCATTTTTAATGAGATTAATCTCTTTCAAATTTTCTTCCTGCTGGAGTTTTTTCACGAATTCGCGCAGGTCTACAAAAGCGGGATCATCCTGATCGGTAAAGTGTGTCTGTCCCCAGGCATGTCCTACTTCAGCCCAATTACCGCGGGTTTCTGTGATCAATCGATTGCCCAGTTCCGATATCCGCGCTCCCAGTGCGCGGATTTTGCTTAAATCAGTGACTGCCATGTGGGTGATTTTCTGCGATTCATTTCCTCGGTCATATACTGACTGGGCGACTTTGGTCGCCAGATCAAGCGCGGGCATGGTGGGATTGTTGACCAATTCAGCCAACCATAAATCTGATCCCAAAATGCTCAGCATCGGCATGGTGAATTCACAAGCCACCATGTAATCAGCGAGATCCTGCAGCTCATAAGCGACTTCCACCATGCTCATCAGACAGGCATGGAAAACGATGACATCGAAATGGGGAGAGCCTTCGAGAGCACTTCTTAAAGCAGGCATTGACATTAAAGCGCCGCCGCCATTTTGCTCATCTTCACAAACTCCGCGCCAGCCGCCGCCGTGATCGTTGATGACGAGGGCATAACGTTTTGCCGGATAATTGGTTTTCGCCCAGGTGATGAAATCTTTCAGGACCTGGGGATCGGACATGTCCTTGGTCCCCAAATCTTTCAGCTTGGTTGAACTGATTTTATCCGGCAGTTCATCGGTATGTTTTTCGACAAGATAATAATTTGAGTTTCCACCGGTTTTCAACGAGCTGACCATGACGACGGATGTTACTTCATCGTTAGAACCCACCTTTTCCATTTCCTGGACATCGGCGATAATGTAGCTGGTTCCCGCCTGGCTCACATCCAGGTTGTTATTGCCATCAAAATACCCCATGATGGTCCATTGGCGTTCCTTGGTTTCCGGTTCATCAGGTTTGGAGCATTCAAAGAAGAGCATACTGCAGATGCTTAACAAACAACAGACAACAAATCTTTTCATGATCTCTCTCCTTCCGTGACAGTCAATCATTAAAGTTCACATCAATATTGTTTGTGCCGTTTAAACAAAGTGTAAAAAAATGTGCTATTTTGCAAGCTTTTTGTTATCTGTTGATGAAATATTCTTCAGTTTTCCTGCGCGAAACGGTTTCAGTCGAACAGAAAATTCTTATGGCGTTCAAGCGTGGATGATTCACTTCATTTTGTTAAATTTACCAAATTTCATTTTCAGACTGGATGTGGACTGACAAAATCAAAAAAAGGTGTTGTATTTTTAAAATATATTTATAAAATTTAATAACTATATATTTGCAATTGCACCATGTGTAAAAGCACCTTTTAAATTAGTCCATCCTTTTCAGCACCACCTTTTGTATTGTACCACGACAGCAGCTATAGTTCAGCATATTATGCAGTGATAATTCCACCCATTCATTTCACAAATAGATCACGGAGGAAAAATGAGGAAGCACAACTGGTCATGGATCAAAGGAATCGGGATTCTGTTAATGATCATCCTGGCGATCGCTGTTTTTACCATGTGTTCGAAAAGTCCCAACGAGCCGCTTTC
>RPQV01000352.1 GCA_003818595.1 Calditrichota bacterium | reverse complement strand
GTTGATTTGTCTCCAGAATAAATCCCGCGCCCCCTCACTGTAGGGATCATAAAATGTCGACACATAGCCGCGACCCACCCAATCGCGCTCCTGCTTTTCAACATTTCGCGGATACAACCAACCCTGCTCTTGAAATGCCGCATAATTATGAGTGCCGACATAGAATTTAGGCCAAACCGATATCATGATATGCGTATTCAGCTCATGATGCAGTTGTTCAACCATGCCGGCGGGATCGGGAAATCGCTGTGCATCAAAATCATGATCACCCCATTTGTCTTCCGGCCAATAGAACCAGTCCTGCACGATGTTATCCAATGGAATGTCGCGTTGTCTGAACTCCTTGACCACGTTGATCAGTTCTTCCTGGGATTGATAGCGTTGGCGGCATTGCCACAATCCCATCGCCCATTTGGGCATCATCGGCGCCTGACCCGTCAGGTTGCGATAACCGGCGATGACCTGATCAAGGGTGCTGCCGTGGATGAAATAATAGTCAATCTGATCAGCAACCTCTGAATAGAGCGACAGGGAGTTTTGGTACGACTCTTTTTCGGGTCTTTTGGCGGTCAATCCGAGATATCCGCCGTTTGGCGTCCATTCGATTTTGATGGGATAGCGCCTGCCAGCCTGCAATTTGACGCGGACGATTCGCGCCCAAGGCATCCAATTCACGCGCCATGAATCCACCTTCAGTTCGTCATCAAACCAGAATTTAGCATAATGAGAGCTGTAAAAGCGGAAATTGTAATAGCCCGATCGTTCACACTCGATGAATCCGCTCCAGCGAATACTCCCTCGGTTTTTGTCAAATCCCGAGGGATAATTATCCCACACCTCCAAATTATCATGCGCAATGACGGATTCCTTTTGCGTCAACAGCAGTGTTTTCAATTCGCTGTCCTGAAAATAATCGACTCTCAAGCCGCCGGGAGTCTGTTGCTCATCGTATAATTTTAAGGACGATAACGGCAGAAAATCCGCCGGATCTCCGAATTTGCTGCGGGAATTGTTGTCCCACAAGATGCCATAATGGCGATTGGAAACCAAAAACGGCACTGCCGCGATGATATTGATTTGATATAAATCCAAATCTTTGCCGCGATAGTTCATCCAATCATATTGATGTTGTCCCAAACCATAAAAAGCTTCCCCGAGGGGAGAGGAGAATCGCTGCTCGATATGAAAAGTCGGCTCATCCATGACCACGGCGGGCATCATGGTTTTGCCGCCGTTCTTCTCTTCGAGCAGAATGGGACGACCATGAGCATCATAAAATCCAATCTGTCCTGTCTTTTCGGAAATTTTCACCTTCAGTGCGGCGGTCGACAATTCGATGATTTCTCCCTGCTGAGAAATCTGATGGGCCGTCGGCGGCCAACTGGTTTTTTCGACGATCAAACTGGCGCGAGCTGAGAATCCTGTTTTCGGCGCCGCGACAACGCGTATAATCTCTTCATCAATCACCTGAACCTGGAGCAGTCTGATCGTCTGACCGGCATCAGGCAATTCAACCACAACCCCATTATCGACGACTTGATAACCGCTCAAAGAACCAGCGATGACGAACAGTATCAGAAAAAGCCGTTTTTGCAAGGTTGATGCGATCATTGTTGCTCCTTATTCGCGTGATATTTCAAAGCCTCATTCATATGGAGTATGGCTTCATCGATTTCGCTTTCACTCTTGAAACCAATGGTAATCGCGTCGACCAATCCGGGCTGCATGGCGAATGAAATCGATTTCTTGCGATCTTCAATACTCTTAAAATCGCCTTCCCCGATAATTTTCATGCCGATGATACCATGACCGTTCTGCCGCATGACATGAAGCTGTTCGACCACGGATGGAACATTTTCTATCGAGCTCTCATCAAAGACATTATCATTATTGGTATCCATTTTGACGCCTTGGGGATTCACCCGCACCAGATTCACATCCACCCAATCCAATTTCGCCGCTTTTGCTGTAGCCGAGAGTGAATGACAAGAGACACCGTGCGCTCGAATAACACCTTTTTCTTTAGCTTCAGCGAAAGCATCCATCAGGCGCTTGTGCGACTCATCCCAATCAGGTTCAATTTTGCAGTGTATCAGCACACAATCGACATACTCCGTACCCAACTCTCGACGAAAGCGATCGAGTTCAGCGAGCGGATTCTCCGGCATTCCGCCCATTTTAGTCAAGATAAAGAATTTTTCCCGCGGCAATCCTTTCATGGCTTCGCGGATATACGGATGGGTTTTATAGCCATCCGCGGTATCGATGTAGGTGATTTCCCGATCATATGCATAATGTACAAGGCGGGTGAATCCCTCATATCCAAGATCTCGCTGCACTCGACCGCTGTGCGTGCCGGCGCCAAATCCAAGGCGACTTGCTTTGAGACCGCTTTTTCCCAGGACGACCTGATCCACCGCGGTCTGAGGCGATAAGGTAAAAGCGGATGCCCCTGCCCAGGCAGCAGCGGTGATGAGTGCACTGCTCTTTAAAAATTGTCTTCGAGTCAAACTTTGGGATTTCATAAAAGCCTCCTCATGTGATCGCGAAATTTTGTTATTCAATTTGGAAAGCGCGAAATGAATGCGGCTTGAGCATGACCGGGAAACTCATCTTCCCCGTCGGCTGACCGCGGAAATTCAGGACTGCCTGCCCGGCAGGCGACTCTTGCGAAGGAATTTCTAATAATCGTGCTTTTTCTCGGTTGACAATGATCTTGATCTCAGTGGTTTCGGGCAGGAACGATTCGACGACAAATGTCTGGTTGTCAAAAGTGAACAACGCCACTTGCGCCGGACTTTCGACATAAACCCGATCGCGCAGGAGATTTTCCTTCAGCCGGGTCAACACTGCTGCAGGCAGATGATAGAGATCCGTATAGTTTTCCGGCAGAACCCAGACATAACAGGCGCCATTCGCATAACGGGCAGAATGAAGAATCGGCCAACCATTGGTGTCGTCGAAAGCAGAAATCTCCTCCCAAGAATCATTGGTGAGGTACTGAATCTGCGGAATGATCATGGCCTCCTTTGATTGGGTGAACGCTCCCCATCCGGCCCGAAAGTCTTTGACCATCGCTTTTCGGTCGGTATAGCGCAATTCCACGATATCACTCAGTCCTTTGTCCTGCATTGCCCGCAGCAGTCCGGATGTAATCACCACATCATTGCCTGCCATGAGATGCCGTTTTATCTTGTTGATAATGAGAGGATCGAATTTTGCCGATTCAGTGAGCAGAACCATTTTTTCATCCACCGGAAATTCAGGAACCAAATCCAAAGGAAATCCGAGCATTCCCATATAATTTTGGACATAATCCTCGCCAACAGAATGCAGCGGCTTGTAGGATTTCAGTCCGGTCGGTTTGCCCAGCTTACCAAGCAATGGATCCAGTTCGGAAAAGGTGAAATCAGCAGCCAGGGCGATCGTCGCGTCCCGCGGCAGGGAACCATCTGCCAACCGATAGGGCTGGGTCATGCGGTCAAAATCAAAACTGGTGGCTTGGCCTTGCCAAGGTGCGCGCTCTTCCTTGCGCAGCGGCCTCAACAGCTGACCAAAATCAAAAAGGGTGATCTCCGGCGCTTTGGCAAAAAGAGTCAGCGCCAGTTGTTCACAATAACGATCAACATAAAAAGAGCCGCCGGTGTCCACCCATCCGCCCAGATTAGCCCCGGGTTTCAAATTGTCAAAGAAACGAAAAATCAGATATCCCAAGTACGGCTGCAGATGCTGGTCGGAAGAAGCATCGCGCGTTTCAGTTCCGGTATAGAGACCATCGAACAACCGGGGACCGCTCTCCAAATTGAAACCGAGACCTTGAAAATGCTCATACCAATTCGGATATTTGATGATAACTTTAACCTTTGGATTTACCGCGCGCGCCGGGGCAAGTATCAATTCTTCCGCTGCCCTGGTGAGCAGGTCGAGACGAAAATCGGTCCAACTCCTGTCCCCTTTGGCTTTTATGCATGATTCGCATTTGCAGTTGGTGAAGAAAAAGTCGTCGAGAATCAATTCATCAAAATTGCGCGCAGTGAACTCGATCACCTCTTTCAGTTTCTGACGATGTTCCGGATTGGTGTAGCAGTAGGTTTCAAAGCGGTTGCGTTCATTGACGGTGATGGTGATCCCGCCCGATGTTTTGACGCCCCGCTCTTGAAAAAAGCGCTTGACCTGGTCGATGGTTTGCTGATCTGCCACCACCCTGTCGCGATGAGTTTCAACATAGACTTTGTCAATATGGACATTGCGGCTGATGATGTCAAATCGATCCTTGAGCCAGTTCAAATCTTTCATCTGCTGCACTTCGTACACACGCGCATATAGCGCGACATCAAAGTTTTGAAATTTTTGTGCGAAAACAACTCGAGTCATCATACTCATCAATAATATGATGAGATAGCCAATTTTTGAAATCCGATGAGGCATTTTTCCTCCATGGTTCATGAACAGCCTTTCATTGAAAACGGACGGATGAAGGCTGATCTATTTCTTGTCAGCTTGGGCTAAAAACTGCTCAGGTCAATTCATTTCGTGCCAGCCGTAGGGAATTCAGCCATACTGTTTATTATTTTTTCTCGCGTGACCGGCAATTCGTACCATCGAATTCCCAACGCATCGAAGAGGGCATTTGCCATCGCCGCACCAACTGTGGTGATGGCCGGTTCACCGCAACCCTGGGGTGGCAAATCAGGATTGTCGATCAGAACCACCTCGACAGCAGGCGCATCGTGAAAACGGGGAATCTCATAAGTATCGAAATTT
>RPQV01000351.1 GCA_003818595.1 Calditrichota bacterium | reverse complement strand
CCTGGAATTATGATAGTAATGAGTATTAATATCATTATTCAACAGAGAATTCACAATGACGAATGCAGGTGTGTGCTTTTCGCCAATAGGATTTATGGTGATTCTCTCATCAATACCATCGAGGTCAAGATCTTGAAAGTACTGTATTCCTGTAGATACACTGGTGATCTCGAATGTATAGGGAAAACATTCAGGCCTAAAATCCCACGTCTTGATCATCTCCTTCGCCGCCAGTGAAAGCGATTGAAAGTAGGTGATGAACAGCAGGATGAATAAAAAAAAAGGTTTAGACATGGTTTCAGACCTTTGGACTCTTGTTAATCTTTACCTGCAGAATTCAAATATACGTCAAATTTACTTTCGTATTTGTGCAATCGCAATTTTTCAAAGGCACTCGAAAATTCACATCTCCAAGACGAAAGAATTAATAATCAAAATCTCTTTGTGCCTTTGTGTCTCTGTGCGAGGGGAAAATTCGAAAACCTCGAATGGACACCACGTCACGGAGAACGGAACTTGATACCATTCCAAATCAGCTTACTTTATCCTCACCCTCTGACCAAACCGCAACTCCACCGGCCCCATCAACCCAGACTCAATCAGCGGCACATCCTTCCACGGCGTCATCCACGGATTGGGACCGCGGGTGATGTTGGTTTTGGTGCGTTTGAACTCGTCCGGCAGGCGCGCATCGCCGACCAGCTGATTGTTCCAGACGTTGGCAACTTCAATCATCAGATAATTTTGCCCGGGACGGACGCTGTCAGTGATGTCGATACAATAGGGCGGATGCCACACCGTCCCCGCCTCATGACCGTTGACCCACACGCGCGCAACCTTGGAGACATTTCCGAGATCGAGGACAACCGGCGGCGCTTCGGTAAAAGGCGCGAGAGAGAACGCGTTGTGATACTCGGCCACGCCGGAAAAATACTTGATGCCGTCGTTCGCATGATCTGTCCAGGAGATCAGTTCTGGGAACTCGACGCGCGTCGGCGCACCCCAGCCAAAAGGAAACCGCACCTGCCACGGTCCACTGACCAGCTGCGATGATTCCACCGTGGACGCATCGATGCGCATCGGCATCCCTTCAGCAAAAAGCAGCTCATACTGACCCTTTTCCCAGGCATAAAAATAATCATTCAAGATACCAAAATGACGCGGCGCTTCCAACTCGGGCGCCGGGAACAGCGCAGCGTCTGCAACGTCGACATTCACCACCTGGACGGATTGACGACCGCGAAAAACAATAAAACATGATCCCAGCGCCGGCAGGCGCAGCGGCAGCTCGACGCCGTCATTGCGTTGGACATACAGGTTGAGCCGCTGCATCGCCGCGGTTTCGGGATTCCATATCTCCGGCACCCGATTGAAAACACGAAAAACGGCGTCAGCGTCGAGGGGAGCGGTGGTGGTGTTGCGCAGAAAATAAATATCCGCTTCTTCCGTGCGGCGATGGATAAAATCAACCGCGGTCTGATCTGACAGGCCGAGAATCTGGACGTCAGAACTCACACCTTTTTCCAAGAGTACCTGTCGCAGCGACGTTTGACTCGAATAGATCCGACCGGCGCCAAATTGCTTCACTCGACCGCCCCACAGCTGATCTGCCAGCGCCCGTACGCGCTGGTCTTTCTGTTTCCAGTCACGCAGACTATGGGAGCGTTCGGGTTTCGAACCGACAATAACCGCACCTTTCTCCGCCAATATGGCCAATTTTTCCAATACATCCGGACTGATCGCCGGTTGGTTCGGCAGCACCAGGATTTCATAGGTCTGACCATGCGGCAACACGAGTTTACCATCCACAACATCGAGGCGATTCAGGATAATGTCCGAGTTGCAGACATCATAGTCATAGCCGTAACCGAGGGATTCGGGGATGTGCTTGGGTTGGACGAAATTGGGGGCCTGATCCCCATAGTAAAAGAGCACATCGCCGATAAAATGCCCCTGCTGCAGCATAAAACAGCAGCGGCCGAGATAATCATGAAATGCGCGCGACAGCGGCCACCAGGCGCGGGTGGTGTTGATGATGGTGCCGAAATTGTAGATCCAGCCCGGCAATCCCGCCTCGGCCGGGATATGCGGCGAGGTGTGATAGACAAACCGACTCAAGCCTTCGCACATGGCCTTGTCAGCCACTTCTTTGAGGTCGCCGGGACCTCGCTGCCACATCCACAGACTGGTGAATGCCTCGGCCTCGACCTGCGGTTGACCGTAAAGGTGCGCGGCACTCGCCGGTCCCTTGACAATCTGCAGCTCGTTCATATGCTGTTCGCCGCGCGGATGCTCATACCAGAATTCCCCTCTCGGCACACTGCACACGCCGAGCGATTTCAGAGATTCGAACGGACAGTTGTGCACCGGCGGTCCCGGTCCGCCCGCTTCTGCGCGAAAACCCAGACCATATTGGCCGCAGATTTCCGTCGCCAGACGGTAATGATTCTCAATGATCAAATCCGATAATACTTTTTTATAATCGAACAGGAATCGTTCAGAAACTTCTTTGCTGATCACCGTTCTGCCGTCCAGCACCGGCAGGTACAGGGTGAGCTCATAGCCATTGCGCCGCGAAAACTCCTGTTGTAAGGTCGGCGTCCACGCCGCACTGTTGGCTTCGTAGCTGTCGGTGTAAAAGTATTTCAACGCCGTCTTGGACAGGTCTCCCAGTTCCGCCTGCAGTTTATCGATAAAGAACATCATATGCGCCCGCGTCGCTTCGGCGCTGAAATGATCGATCATCAGGCCATTCGAATTGGGGCTGGGCCGCATCAGCGGTTGGCCGGTTCCCGTGGCCACATATCGCGTGATGAGCCACTTGCCGCGCGGCGCCGCCCATTGCAAGCGGCCGTTCTGCAGATTGGCGGTAATATCGATGATATCTTTGGAGGAGAGATGTTGTTTGTCGATCATGGCCAATACCGCCACATCCTGAAAAGCCGTCGGCAGACCGTCCTCGCCGCGCTTGATCAGCGATGCCAAGCGGTCGTTTTGACTCTGGACATCCGGCAATTCGGGAAACTGCAGCGGCATATCCACCTCGGCAGGACCGACGACCTCGATTTGACTGCGGAACAAACCCATGACTCCCTGTTCCGGCGCAACCCAACTGCCGCCGGCATTCCAGCTGCTGGAAATGGTCAGTCCCATCTCCAATCCCAATTCTCCCGCAACGCGGATGGCCTGAGCAATCGCCTGCACCGACTCGTCGCCCATGAACGGCGGACCGGCGGGAACCACCTTATTCTCGTCCACCCAGCCGGCGACATCCCAGATATCCACGCCGCCCATGCCTTTGTCTTTGAATTCTTTCAACTCTTCAGTCATTTTGGGCAGGTTGAAATTGCCGTTGGTCCACACCCAATATCCCTTGGGCCGCGCGCTAACCGGCGGATCGATGAATCCGTGCTCCAACGAATCCGCCAAACCGGTGACGGAAATAAACAGCAATATGGTGATCAGGAAATTCTTTTTCATCATGATCCTCCCAAATAAAAGCAGAACAGCTCCATCATGCGACAGGCCGCGTCAGACCGGCCTTGCGCAGTTGCCCCTTGTATTTTGCCCTGATGTGGAGAAAAACATCATCGTATTCGCCGGTCTTGAAATCGGGGAAACACCAATCAGAGGGAACAAATCTTCCTTTGCGGTACATCAGGGTGATGTCGGCATAGATGCCGAGATCGAGATACACCTTATGTCCCGCGTACTTGGCGGAAGCGAGCACCACTTTGTCATAGTCAAGATATCCGGGATCGAGATTGACCTTTCGCCGACCATCCAATGACAGTTTGGTCTCAATATCATTGCATTCAACTTTGATGCGCGCGAGTTGTTGGGGATTGATGAGGTCGCGAAAGGTGATGAACAGTCGGTCTATTGGCGTCCCCATCTCCGGCACATAATAGTTCGTTTGGGTGAAGGGGAATACCGGACTTTTCCAGTCAATCAGGCTGTACTGGGCCGTGAGCAGGTTGAATGCCTGTTCCAGTTGCTCAGCACTGCTGGTCAAAACTCCGCAAAAGAGTTTCACCGAAATTGGTTCGTGTGGCTGCATCGATCCCTCTGTTTTTGAAATTTACGAGGAATTTTGTCAATTTCAAGGAGATTTTCAAGGAAATCGTATCGGATTATTTAATCCAGCATATTCACGCAGAGGCGCAAAGCCGCAAAGAGACGCAAAGGAAGACCTCGCACAAAGTCACGGAAACACAGAGGATAAAACAGCGAATATTTCTTTGTGGTCTCTGCGCCTTTGTGACTCCGTGCGAGGTTAACTTTTGCTCTGCGTCCATTTCAGCGGCAGTCAGGCATTGCCCTCAATCCGCCGGCGCGGAGCGCCGAAGAACGGATTCCCATGCGGACAGACTGTGTGAAAACGGCTTTGAAATAGTGCTGTAAATGCCGATCTTAAGGCAAAAGGAGATGCTTTTTATGCGCTATATTCAAGGGAAAGATCGTCATCAAACAACGCTGTTTCCGGCTGTGGTCGATGACTATGTGACCAACGATAATCCGATTCGGTTTATTGATTATTTTGTTGATAATCATATTGATCTTGTCGAACTGGATTTTGCCTATAGTGAGCCGAAGATTACCGGTCGGCTGCCTTATAGTCCGGCGGACATGTTGAAACTTTACATTTATGGTTACTTGAACCGGATTCGATCCAGTCGGCGACTGGAAACTGAAACCCATCGCAATCTTGAATTGATGTGGCTGATACGCGGGCTTCATCCGGATTTTAAGACCATTGCCGATTT
>RPQV01000350.1 GCA_003818595.1 Calditrichota bacterium | reverse complement strand
TATTCGAAACACAATATTCCAGTGCAGTCGTTCATGCAGACAGCGAGGTTTCGCTCAAGTTTGTTTTTTCTCCGCCGTCGCCGGGATTTTATCGTGCTGTCTTTAGCTTGAATGACCGGGTGAAAAAATCTGTTGTTTTGGGATTCGATCCGAAAAAAATGACAACGCCTCTGACTCGCCCCGCGGATTTTGAAGCGTTTTGGCAGCAGCGCAAACAGGAATTGGCGCAGGTTGATCCTGAATTTAAAATGATCCGCAGCGACCGTTCGACCGATCAGATGGATGTTTATCTTGTCGAAATGCAAAGTTATGGTCGAGTGAAAATTCGTGGTTGGTACACCGTCCCCACGCATAACGCTCCGCATCCGGCGATCCTCAGCCTTCCCGGGTATACATCGACGATGTGGCCGTCGGTCGACAGAACAAACGCGGCAACACTGGCGCTGAATCCGCGAGGCCATGGCAACAGCAAGGACGATGTCGATCCCCAAGACCAGGAATTCATGTTCATCGGCTTTGATCCGGAAAATCCGCAGCTCTATATCTATGCCGGGGTCTTTATGGACTGTTTGCGCGCCGTCGATTTCCTCTCCTCCCGACCGGAAATTGATGCCTCGCGCATCGGCGTCGAAGGTGCGAGTCAAGGTGGAGGACTCGCACTGGCAACGGCCGCACTCGATTCACGCGTCATTTTTTGCGCAGCGGACATTCCCTGGTTGGGCGATTGGATCGGATATCTTGAAGCCGAATTTTGGGGATGGAATAATTATCCGAAATTGTTCGCTCTCCACCCTGACTTGACATTCGCAGGGATTAATCAGTTTTTGAGTTATTTTGATACCATGAATATGGCCGAATGGATCCGCTGTCCGGTGCTCATGTCGGTCGGACTTCAGGACGATGTTTGTCCTCCTCGAACCGCTTTTTCTGTTTATAATGCACTTGCGACTGACAAATCGTTTGTCGTCTACCCCTTTACAGGTCACAGCGTGACGAGAGAGCACGAAAAGTTTAAAGACGAATGGATGGCAAAAAAATTAGGGGTCGAAACGCTTGGACAAATCTACCCATCTGAACGATGATGCCGAATTACAGCATATTTGAGCATAAAAACACCTAGAATTATCAGACACATCCACATCTAAGACAAATGCTTAACGATCCCCATTTGAGTTTTTTGATAAAGCCGCACGCCGATTCCAAAATATAACAGCGAAAGCAAAATCAAGGCCGCTGTTTCAAAAATGATATCCTTCCACCCGGCGCCAAGTGTGAAAATCTTGTTCAAGGCAATGACCGCGTGCGTCGGCGGCAGCAGGTCAGCAAGAGCAAATTCATGACCGAAAACAGTGAAAAGATGAAAACGCGGCATGGGAAAGGCGGCTCCGGTCAAAAACATTAAAAAACCAAGCGGAAAATTGGCGATCACAAAAGCCTGCGAAACACTTTTTGAAAAGCAGGCGACCAGAAGCCCAATTCCTATGATTGATAAACTGGTAATGATTGTGATCACAACTGCCGGCAATAGCACCCCCTGACTGCGGAAACCCAGAGCAATGGCCGCAACAAAAGTGAGCACAACAGCGATGATCGAGACCAAGCCCAGCCAGAGCGATATTCCACCCAAATAATCAAAGGAGGTCAATGGCGTCAGACGCAGGCGCCTTAATACGCCCGATTCAATATCTCGCGCTGGAGTCATGGCCGCTTGAAAAACCATCAGTATAATGGCCAGCACCAACAAGCCGGGAACATAGTTCTCGAACTCGGATCGCGCTGCCGAACCGCCCAAGGGAATTTCCACAAGGCTCACCGGCCGAGGCGCAGCCGTGACATCCTGAATATAGGTGTCAGTTACGGTCATCACCATGACGTCCGCCACGGTGTAGAGGGGATTGGTCAGATCACCGACGAAAGTTAATTCAGCATTGGCCGCAACCTCGCCATCATTGAAAGCCATCAGCTTGGCGGAAAAATCGGCAGGAATAATAATCAAAGCCGCAGCATTTCGATTACGCAGTTTCTGCTCGGCTCGAAAGCGATCCATCTCCAGGTGCACCTTGAGCAGAGGGCTGCCGTTTTGATATTTTAAATTCTGCAGGCGCGTAACAATGTCCTCACCGGCTGTCACCTTGAGTGCATCGACTGCTACGGGAACATCTTGGTTGATGACCAATACGTGATAAGCAGTGGTTCCGGTGCCGCCGGTCATCAGCCAATAGATAAAGACGAATAACGGCGCAAAAGCCAAACTCAAACCCACAACCCATAGATCTCGCTTCTGTTCGCGAATGCTCTTGATGAAAACCTGCCATAATCTCATTCCCGCAGCCTCCTTCCCGTCAACGACAAAATGATGGTTTTTCGCTTGGACAACGAACGGATATACTCGCGCACCAACACGCGGCTCTGCGGATCGAGGCCGCTCTCAGGCTCATCGAGAAAAAGAATTTCGGGATCATGGACCAACGCCAAAGCCAAATTGAGACGACGCTTCATACCCCCGAAAAGTTTTCCCGCCAACTGGTCGGCTTTGTTGGACAACCCGAGCTCTTCGAGCAGCACAGCATCGCGTCGTCGAGCGGTTTTAGGCCGCATTCCATAAAGGCTGCCGATAAATTCGAGTTGCTCCAGCGCCGTGAGTTTTTCCCACAGGATGTTCTCCTGCGGACAGACACCGACGAGGGTACGCATGCCAATGACCGGCTTTCCGTGGATGAATACTTGGCCGGCATCCGGTTTGAGCAACCCGCACATCATCGAGATGGCGGTTGTTTTACCGGCGCCGTTCGGACCGAGAAAACCGAGAATCTCACCTTCATGAACCTGAAGTGAAAGGGCATCGACAGCCTTTATGTCGCCGAAGGATTTGGACAGTCGTTCGGTATGGAGAACTGTAGGCGGCATATAATCCTATTGAGCTATTTGTTTCAATTCTTTGATAAAAATTTCCGTCGCTTCTTCCTGGGGATAGTGTCCGACTTTATCAAGTCGAACTACCCGCTTGTTGGTCAACAGCTCATCCCAAACATTCAATTCCTTTTCCCGAAAGGCAATATCTTTCATGCCCCAGATAATGGTCGCCGGCAAGTCTTTAATGGCGTCGCGCCGCTGCCAAAGAGAATCCAGCCATTCGCTTGAACCGATCACTTCTTTGGGAAAAATCCAGCACCCTTTGCGCTCGGATTTTTCCCCCAACGGCTGATAGAATTGTTTATGGATGGGCTCAGGAAGGGCTTTAGGATCAGCGACGATTTTTTTGACCATCACCTTGCCGAAAAAATTAAAATTTCGAATCAGAAAACGTCCGATTACGCCTCCCATGAAGGCGCTGTACATACGATAATAGGGATCCTCCTTGGTCGACCACATCCAGGTATTGAGGATGACCAAGTGCCTGATCAGTTGCGGATGGCTCAGGGCATAGGACAATCCAATCGGCCCGCCCCAGTCATTCACGACCAGGGTGATATCGGCAAGCTGCAAATGAGTCATTAATTTGGCAAAGTTTTCTGCGTGGTTTTTCGGCAGATAGTCCCATTCATAAGGTTTGTCTGATAGACCAAAACCGATATGATCGACGGCAATGCAGCGGGTGCTTTGACTCAATGCTTTAACGGCATTTCGATATTCAAATGACCATCCGGGATTGCCATGGAGGAAAACAATCGGCGCGCCCCGACCCTCGTCTATGTAATGCATCTTCCCCATCGGCAACTGGAAATAATTCTGCTTGAACGGGTACTCGGATACATCAATCCAATCTTTGATCTGTTGCGTCATATGCTCGATCCTCTGATGAATTTTCAAATGAGTTGTGAGAATTAGTTTTCAATCAAAACAATTTTCATCGGCAGTCGATCGACGATCACCGCATTGCGGTCACTATTCCATGGTATCTTTTTGTCTTTTGCCTGATAATCGGGGGGAATCACAACCTGAATTTTCCCTGCCGGCATCGTCAACTCGCCGCTTACTCTAATCTTTAAATGATTACGTTGTTTTTTCAGTCGATAACTGATCCGACCATAATAGGTGGGCAATTTTTCCACTGCCACTCCCTGTGGATCATCCAGCCAAGCCGCGGGAATACCGGCCGCCAGCACCAGTGACTGCTCATGTTCGTCCTCAAAGGCAAACAAGGTGCGTACCGAATTAATGAAATCCGATCCCACCCAGGTGTGCGGCATGTCGCCGATGAAACGCGGCGTCGATGCATCCTTCCAAACCACCTCCGCCCAGTGGTTCCAGCCCCAAGGTCTTTGATGTCCCATAAAAAACTCCAGCAATGCCCACGCCCGCTGCGGCTGCCCGATGCGCACAAAAGCACCGATCAGTCGGGTTTCATAGGGAGTATAAGCATTCCAGCCAAATTCCGGTTGCAGGCGCCGGGTAAAATAATCAAAGTATCGATCAAATGTATTTTGCGCCTGAGGCTGCGGCAAATTCGCCCATTCATTGCCGGGATAAACGGCGATCGCCGTCGAGGTCGCGTCAAAGTCGCCCAACTCGGCGCATCCCGGGATGTAATCGATAGCTTTATTGCGGATGGCCAGTTCCAATGATTGATACAGATTTGCTCGAAATCGGTCGCGGGATGCGATGAATTTCTGTTTCTCCTGCTCCCGACCCAATATCGCGGCAATTTCAACCGCATCTCCATAACCCCGCAGAGCAAAAAAATCGTCCCAATAGGAGTGCATGGGTTTGGCAGAATAGCCTTCATGGCTGATCGACTCGGGCATCAACCCATAGAGCGAGCGCAAAGAGTC
>RPQV01000349.1 GCA_003818595.1 Calditrichota bacterium | reverse complement strand
TGATTTGCCGTAATTTTTTGAGTTCCTGCTCAATACTTTTACGTTCCTCTAATAACCCATTCAACCGAGACACCAGTTCCTCCGCCGGGCAACCGATCACTTGAGCCGCTTGATCAAGAATAGACAAGCGGGAACGCAGAAAAGTCTGCGCCTTTTTGCCCGTCAGCGCCTCAATGCGGCGGATGCCCGCCGCAATGGATGTTTCACCGACGATGACAAATTCGCCGATCTCTCCGGTTGCACGCACATGAGTCCCACCACACAGTTCGCGCGAGTAATCATCGATCTCGACCATTCGCACGATATCGCCGTATTTCTCACCGAATAAAGCTATCGCACCCAAAGATTTGGCCGCTTCCAATGATAACAAATTCCATCGGGTTGGACGATTTTCCAGGATTTTCTCATTCACCATCGATTCGACTTTTTGCAGATCGGTCGCACTGATACGTTCAAAATGAGTAAAATCAAAACGCATATAGTCGGGATGGACCAAGGATCCGGCTTGGTGTACATGATCGCCCAAAACCGATCGCAGCGCCCGATGAAGCAGATGGGTCACGGTATGATTTCTTTCCGCAGCGCGCCTTCTTTCGACATCGATCTCGGCTTTGACGATATCTCCCGCAGAAGGAGCTGTTCCCGAAATTATCCGGCCCCAGTGGATGACATGCTCGCCAATAGTTTTGGTATCCGTTACCTGAAAATTAAACTGCGCGTTGCTGATCAATCCAATATCACCAACCTGTCCACCAGACTCTGCATAGAACGGCGTTGATTTTAAAACAATTTTATCATTTTCAATGAATACAACCTCACTCTCGGCACAATCACGGTCATAGCCGACAAACTCAGTGGATGCCGCTGCAGGATCGATTTCAATACTTTGATATTTTGCATCGCGCGATTTGCTCGATCTTTCGCGCTGTTTTTCCATTTCACGGTTAAATTCATCAGTGTCGACCGAGAAGCCCTGCTCCTCCGCCATCAGCTGTGTGAGATCAAGAGGAAACCCATAGGTGTCATGCAGCAGAAAAGCGGCTTTGCCGGAGAAAATAGACCGGCCTTTACGGGACAGTTCCTGCGCTTTTTCGTTAAAGAGTTCAATACCTCTATCCAGGGTACGGCCAAAACTTTCTTCCTCCGATCGAATGACGCGCTGAATATGATCTTTCCGCTCTTTGATCTCCGGATACGCGTCTCCCATGATCTCAACGAGAGAATCCAATAGCTTATAAATAAAGGGTTCGTGCATATCGAGAACGCGTCCGAACCTCGCCGCACGGCGCAAAATCCGCCTAAGCACATAACCACGACCTTCATTTCCGGGAATGGCGCCATCAGCGATTGCAAAAGCAAGTGCCCGAAGGTGATCCGCGAGGACACGAAAGGCGACAGCCGTTTCCCCATCGTTATATGCCTTTCCGGTGACCTCACTGATTTGCGCCAAAACAGGCGTGAACAAGTCAGTGTCATAATTGGAAGATTTACCCTGTATCACCGCGAGCAACCGTTCAAATCCGGCGCCGGTATCAACATGTTTTGACGGCAATGAGTGCAGAACAGAGTGTTCATCACGGTTGTATTGAATAAAGACCAAATTCCATAATTCGATGAATCTGGCGCAATCACCATTGACGCGGCAAACATGACCGGGTTGGGGATGATCACAAAAGGAAGCGCCGCGATCGATGTGAATCTCAGAACACGGTCCGCAAGGTCCGGTGTCCCCCATCTCCCAAAAGTTGTCCTTCTTGCCGAAAGCTATTACATGCGTGGGATCAATGTCAGTTTGTTTCACCCATTCATCCGCAGCCTCATCATCACGCGGCACACCATCCTGAGCATCACCTATAAAAATCGTGGCATAAAGCTGATCTTTGGGTAATTTTAAAACTAGAGTCAACAATTCCCATGCCCACTTGATGGCCTCAGCCTTGAAATAGTCGCCGAACGACCAGTTGCCCAACATTTCAAAAAAAGTATGATGATAGGTATCACGCCCGACCTGCTCCAAATCATTGTGCTTTCCCGAAACCCTGATCACTTTTTGTGAATCCGCCACCCTAACCGAACGGGGTTTACGATTACCAAGAAAAATATCCTTGAATTGGTTCATACCGGCGTTGGTAAAAAGCAACGTCGGATCATTCTGAGGCACAACAGGAGCACTGGGCACGATTTGATGTTTTTGGGTAGCGAAAAAATCAAGAAAAGATTGTCGTAATTCGTTGGATGTCATGAGATCGTTCAGGTCCTTCCAATTAGCTGGTGTCATTTCCGATGTCTTGTACGAGGAAGGAAAGAAAAACGTGCTGATAGCAGGGTAGATGAATTTTCCTTACGCCTATTCAGGAAAAGAAATTTCGATACTCCAGCGACTCTCCTCGCAGTTGTAAATTTACAAAATTTTCATATTTTATCCAAAGCTTGTCGCAAATCATTCACCAAATCTTCAATCGATTCGATGCCCACGGATAACCGCAAGAGTCCGTCCGATATGCCGACTGCTTTTCGCTCTTCAGCACTTAAACTGACATGAGATGTCGAAGCCGGATGAATGATGAGCGTATCAATTTCTCCGAGACTGGTGGTAAAGTTGCACACCCGAACCGCATCCATCACTTTTTTCCCTCCCGCCAATCCGCCGACCACTTCAAAGGCCAACATGCCTCCAAAATTATCAAGCTGTGCTGCAGCCAGAGCATGCTGGGGGTGTGATGCCAATCCCGGATAGTAAACCATCTGCACTCGCGGATGATGACAAAGAAAATTGGCGAGAGCCAAAGCGTTCGAACAGTGTTTCTCCAAACGCACGGCAAGCGTTTTTAAACCCCGAATCGCCAACCAGGCATTAAATGGACTGATGATGCCTCCATATAATTTTACCACCTTTTTTACGGCTGCAATCCTTTCCGCATCACTGACGATGACACCGCCGATGGCGTCACCATGACCGTTGATATATTTGGTCGCACTATGAATAACCACGTCTGCACCATGAAGAAGGGGTTGGATGATGGGTGGAGGTGAAAAGGTGTTATCAACCATCAACGTCAATTGGTGAGCGGTCGATATTTCCGCCAATCTTTTCAAATCAGCAACCATCAAATTAGGGCTGCCTAAAACTTCCGTGAAAAGAATCCGAGTATTGGAGCAGCATGCCGCCTCGACTTGATCAAAATCGGAGATGTCAACAAAATGGGTCTTGACACCCAACGGCGCCAGTTGGCTGGTCAGCCAATTTATGGTTCCACCGTAAATAAAAGAAGAAGCGACAATTTCATCACCCGGCTTGACGATGGACAATATGGCGCTGCTGATGGCCGCCATACCTGAAGCGACGGCAATCCCCGCCTCGCCTTCCTCCAACAAGGCCACCAAATGGGCGAATAAATCCGACGTGGGATTTCCATCGCGCGTATAAAAATAGCCGCTTTTCTCGCCAAGGAAAACGGCCATGCCCTCTTCAACATCTTCATAGTCAAAATTAACTGTTTGAAAAATAGGAGGAATATGGGAAGAGACATGATTGAATGGAGATCGTGCCGCTGCGCGTATCATCCTCGTCCCGATACTCAGCTTGATTAACTCATCCTTCGTCATCGCTTAACTCTTTCCAATGTTCTAAAATCTCATTGACCAAATCCCAGTGAAATCCGCGGCGCAACAAAAAATCAGCCACGCGCTGTCTGGCCTTTTGTTCATCAAGTTTCATCTGTTTCTTTTTCTGTAACACCGCCAGGTCACGCGCCACCGCAAACTCGCTTTTTTCATTGAATGCTTTGGCGACGGCAGATTGGATATCCTTTTCCAATACGCCGCGTTGTTTCAGTTCCTGGCGCAGTAAAAAAGTACCAATTGGTTTAGTAATCATACGGGTTTTTGCAAATAAATGCGCAAACTCGGCATCATCCACAAGCCCAAGCCGCGTCAACTCCTGCAGAACCCATTCGATGTCCGGCTGATCAAAGCCGGACTGTTTGAGTCGGGTGAATATCTCTTTGCTGCTGCGCGCACGATACGATAACAGTCTGACTGCTTTCTCTTTGGCATTTCGCCTGGCTTCGAGACGCTTGATGCTGTCGATCTGCGACTCGCTCAGCTCATCACCGACCGCAATACCGGTCGCCAACAAGACATCCTGATGGATGCCAAATCCAAATTCCCCCTCGATAAAAACAGCGACACGATCGCGACGCTTTTTTTGCACCTGAATACTGGTAATCTTTCCAATCGGAACCGACATATACTATTTTTCTTTGTCGAAATCAGTGCGAATGATCATCTATTTATTGTCCGCGCGTTCGCTTTAAAGGCGAAATTTATTCCAGCTGATCCAGCTCGGTGTTCTCGACCTTGTTCCTAGAAGGAGCCGCCGGCACCAAAGCGAGCTCTTTTCGTACCAGCTTTTCAATTTCGCTGAGCATTTCACTATTTTGTTCTAAAAAGCGTTTGACATTTTCACGTCCCTGCCCCAGACGTTCCTGTCCGAAGGAAAACCAAGTGCCGGCTTTATCGATGATTTTCAAATTGACCGCCTGATCCAAAAGATCCCCGACCATGGAAATGCCTTTGCCGTAGATGATATCAAATTCAACCTCTTTAAACGGCGGAGCGACTTTGTTTTTGACCACCTTGACCTTGGTGCGATTGCCGATAACTGCTTCACCCTCTTTGATCGAGGCCGTTCGTCTGATGTCAAGCCGCACGGAGGAATAAAATTTCAGAGCGCGGCCGCCGGTTGTCGTCTCCGGACTGCCGAACATCACACCGATTTTC
>RPQV01000348.1 GCA_003818595.1 Calditrichota bacterium | reverse complement strand
TCTCCTGGACCGCGCGCAGGTCGGCGCCGCCTTCCACCAAATGAGTGGCAAATGAGTGGCGCAACGTATGCGGACTGATGAACTTGCGAATTCCGGCACTCAACGCATATTGCTTGAGATGAATCCATACGCTCTGTCGGCTCAATTTTCGGCCGAATCGATTTAAAAAGACAATATCCCCGCCGACGCCCAATCCCGTCTGCTGCAGACGCGCTCCGGTGATATAGCGGTGCAGCCATTCGAGGGCCTGCTTGCCAACCGGAATCAGTCTTTCCTTACTCCCCTTGCCGAAGACACGAACGAATTCATCGCTCCAGATGATGTCGTTGAGTTTTATATTGACGAGTTCAGAAACGCGCACCCCCGTGGCGTAGGCAAATTCGAGCATCGCGCGATCGCGGCTACCGGTTTCGGTGTTAATATCCGGCTGTTGCAACAATAAATCGACCTCTTCCGGCGTCAGCACTTCGGGCAATTTCATCCACGGTTTTGGCACCACAATATTGGCCGTTGGATCGGTTTGAGTCTCATTCTCTCCGATGAGAAAATGATGAAAAGCGCGCACGGCGGAAAGATTTCTGGAGACAGAGGCTGAACAAAGCGTCAAGTCGTGTAATTTTTCCAGAAAAGAATAGACCATTTGAGACGTAACTTGTTGAGGCGTCTGCACACCCTGCTCTTGAAGAAACGCGAGATATCGGATCAGGTCTCGTTGATAGGCTTGGACAGTGTTAGGGGAAACTTGACGTTCAATCTGCAGAAAATCGATAAAAGTTTTTAAAGAATCGATCAAAACCAAAGCAATTTCTACTTTTCCGGCAAAATGACTTCAGCCAACGACAATGCCACTCCTGACAGCATAACTTCCGGCCCCAGAGTGGTAAAATCGCCGGAAAGCAGGGCGCGATCGACATTCGCATAAAGATTGCAGCCGCCTTCCCGTTCAATAATCAAACCGGACAATCTGCCGGCACATTCCCCGATAAAAGTAACCTCTCCCAGCATTTCGCTGACGACATAACCGGTGCAAAAATGAAGCTGTAAATGGGCGCATGGAGCGTATACGGTGATGAGGTTTCCGACATCACCGCCGATCGGAATGTCCGGATATATTTCCAATGAAAGTTTTATTTGTCGTTCAGGACTGACGATTTCAAAGCGATAATAATTGCCCTTTTCTTTGGGTGCTGTTTGCAGCACTCGGGCTATCTTTTGAATGTCTTTCGGGGTGAATACCTTTTTCATTGCAAGCCTGTAAATTTAATAATCTGAGACAATATTCATGCTCATCTACGATGACGAGACCATTTGGTTTCGAATGGCCGATAAGTAAATAAAAACCCCACAAGATGCGGGGTTTTAAAATCTCCAGGGATTTAGACAAGGGAGTTCATCGGGCGACGACGCGTGTCGCCTGAAGGCCTTTTTCGCCCTTGACCACCTCAAACTGCACCTCGTCACCTTCTGTCAGCGTTCTGAACCCATCCATCTCAATGGCGGAATAATGAACGAAAACATCCTCGCCATTTTCCATGCTGATAAAACCAAATCCTTTGCCTGAATTAAACCACTTGACTCTCCCACTCTGCATCGATGACAACCTCCTGAATCGGTTGAGGAACGACGATCAGCAGATTTGTAGATATTTAACAGCATGATGCTGATTCGAAAATTCCGTTCCAATCTCCATCTACAAATCCGTTGAATATAACGCAAACTGCCAAAATAGTCAAGCGCAACTTGAATTATTTTCAACATTAAATCACGTTATTAACGCCGAGAGCGCCGCGTTTCGCAGGCTCTTCACCGCCAAAGGAATATCGGCCTGAGCAAAAATCGCATTGCCGGCCACCAGGCAAGTTGCACCGGCTTTGACGACCTGCGGCGCCGTGACGACATCAATGCCGCCATCCACCTGAATTTCAAATTGCAGCCCGCGCTTCTGTTTAAGCATATCCAGGGTGGTGATCTTTTCCAGTGACTCTATGATAAACTTTTGTCCTCCAAAACCGGGTTCAACCGTCATGATCAGCACCAACTCGATCATATGCAGGACAGGTTCAATCGCCGACAAAGGGGTCGCCGGATTCAGTGTAATCCCTGCCTTGAGGCCGAGGTCATGGATTTTATCGATGGTCGCCCACAAATGAGGACACGCCTCCACATGTACAGTGATTTGATCAACCCCCGCGTGCTCAAAGGCACTCAAATGAGCGTCCGCGTCTGACACCATCAAATGGGCATCAAGAGTAAGTTGAGTAATCTTGCGTATCCCGGCAGCGATTCGTGGTCCGAAAGTGATGTTCGGGACGAAATGCCCGTCCATCACATCCAGGTGAATCCAATCAGCTCCGGCCTTCTCGACCTGCTGAATTTGCTCGGCCAATTTGGAAAAATCTGCACTGAGGACAGAAGGGGCGACTTTAATCATGGGATGGTCTCCACGGAATCTTGCGGACTGGCGCTGAGCACCAAATCGACACTGTCGCCGGCGGCGACGCGCAGTCCGGCTTCAGGCGACTGCAGCAAAACAACATCATCCGGTTCATCCGGCATTTCGGTATACCTGACTTTTCCCAAAGACATTTTTGCAATCTGAATGAACATATTGGCCTCGTCAAAAGTCTTGCCGACAACATTAGGAACGATCACCGACGCACCCTCGGTTCCTTGGCTGACGACGAGATCCACCTCTGCACCAGTATTGATCTCACTGTTCGCTGCGATGGACTGTTTGATCACCACACCAGTCGGATAATAGGAATCGAATTCATATTTTACCTCGCCCAAAACCAACTGATTCTGATCGATGGTGAATCGTGCATCCCGCTCAGCTGTGCCCACCAGATTCGGCATGTTGATTGGCCGCTTTCCCTTTGATAAGGTCAAATAAACATGTCGATGCTTTTTGACGACTGCGCCCGGCGTCGGACTTTGAAAAACGACAAATCCATTGGGCATACGTTCATCAAACTTGATGTCTTGAGCTATAGTTTCCAGCTTTTGACGTTTCAACAACTTTTCGGCAGCCTGTACACTGAGATTAGTGACATCCGGCACAATCACCCGCTGCCAATGTCGTGTATAGATCGGCATGATCAACCACGATAAAACAAGATAAATGCCGATCAAAATGCCGAGAATCAACACCCATGGTTTATAGTGCCAATGAAATTTTTCGGACTGGATAAATTTTTTCAACTTGGAATTCATACAATATTTCTCTTTTTCAGTTTAGCCGCAAAAGCCCCATCCATGTTATGAAGATGAGGCCAAGTCCTAATAAAACCATCCCTCGTGACAAACTCTGGCGGAATTTGATTCAGATCAGCCGGAGCGATCATGAAATCAGAATTTGCGCAAAAATCGAAAACCACTTGTTCATTTTCCTCTTGATCAATAGTGCAGGTCGAATAAATCAATCGGCCACCCGGAGCAACATATTCAGCGGCGCGACGCAACAGCTTTTTCTGCAGCGCGATCAGTTCAGCGATATCTTGTTCCCGACGTTGCCAGCGAATTTCAGGTTTCTTCCTCAATAATCCCAATCCGGAGCAGGGAGCATCCAAAAGAACACAATTTGCCTTGACCACCGGGAAATTCAATGCGTCTGCGGTGACAATATAGATGTTTCCAAGCTTCAGCCGCTCCTCCGCCACGCGAATGAGACGGGTGCGCCGACGATGAATATCACCACTCATGACGATGCATCCAGGCGCCGCCTCGGCCAGATGGGTCGTTTTACCGCCCGGCGCTGCGCACAAATCAACAACAATCTCTCCTGATTGGGGTTCAGCGAGGAATGTCACCAATCCGGCACTTTCATCCTGAATGGTCATCTTACCTTCAGCCAACAACGTCCAGCGCAGTTCATCTTTGACATCCAAAATGCGCACAAATCCCGGCAAAAGGCTGCGCTCATATCGAGTTTGCTGCATGTCCAACACAGCACAGAAATCGTCAACCGATATCTGCGTCTGATTCACTCGTGCGCTCAATGCCGGGACGCGGTTATTCGCCTCGCATACCTGACGGGTGATCTCGTCGCCAAATTGCTGCTGCCATCGAGACACCAGCCATTCGGGGTGAGATGTCGCCAAAGCGACGTGTTCAATGGGATGGCTGATCGGATCAGGCAGAGATATTTCTTGCGCATGACGAATGTAATTGCGCAAGAGGCCGTTCACCACGCCTGTCCAGGCAAAACGTTGCAGTTCTTTCACCAGACGAACATATTCATTTACTACAGCATATTCCGGCGTCTTCATAATTTTGAGCTGATATAGCGCCTGCCACAAGAGTATTCGCACATCCAGAGGCATCTTGGAAATTTCACCCTGGAACAGCTGCTGAACGATCCAATCAAGATGCATTTTCCAGCGCACACATCCGCGCACCAGTTCACTCACCAGGGCGCGATCACGTTCCGGCAGCGTGTGCTGCTCAAGAGTATGAGAAAGAACAATATCACTATATGCACCGTCTGCCTCTATTCGCTGGAGGATATGATTCGCTACCGCGCGGGCTGATTGTTTTTGATTCCGCATTTATGAAAATATGTCCCCTGTTTTGATGCGGGAACCGCAAATAAATTCAGCAGCGGTCATTTTTTTTCGGCCTTCAGGCTGCAATTCCAACAGCGAAATAATTCCATCACCGGTCTGAACTTTCAAAGGGCCATTTTTGCCGACGAATACCACACTGCCGGGCGCTTCTTGGGTCTGCTCTTCAGGGATGCAGGAAGATCTGAGGAACTTGATGCTTTTGCCATTCAGTATTGCGAAACAG
>RPQV01000347.1 GCA_003818595.1 Calditrichota bacterium | reverse complement strand
TCTATTGCACGGGGATGCAAGTTTTACATTTTCGAAGCATTCTAGCAATTGATAAAGTGTGTACAATCAGGAGACGACTATGAAAAAGCGACCTTCTTGTCGGGGAGATCCACCGTCATTTCTTTCAATTATGGGTGACTTGCAAAAAGCCCGCAAGTATTGCGTTCTGTCCATAGAATCTTGTTATATTTGAATGAGGATGACAAATGAAAAAGCGACTGTTGTTTAAAACACTGGTGATGACAATTGCCATTTGCGGATCAGCATTTGCATGGGTTGACGCTGATTCAGTGATGAATATTGTCAAAACATCAACTGCGCCGATTATTGACGGCGTTATGGACGATGTATGGAAAATGGTCGGCAAGGAGAGACTTACAAAGTTTGATTTAGTTGATGCGACAATTGCTGATGATTGGTTTGATTGTTTCGGGACGGTGAGAGCACTATGGGATGAGGAAAATCTCTACCTTTTTCTGGAGATGAATGATGAAACGATTGCCACGACTTCAGAATCGGCTTCAAATTACGAATACGACAGTGTAGAGATGTATTTCGACGCGGACAATTCCAAGACGGATGGAGCGTTTGACAGCATCGACGATATTCAGCTCCGCTATAATCTGGGTCAAACTGCATTGGATGAAATTGACACAGGCTTCGGTTCCGGAGGTACAGACTGGGGATTTGCCAAGGATGTCACCGCGTACGCTGCTGTTGAAACAGGTATGGGCTGGAATCTGGAAGTTCAAATTCCGCTTGCAGATTTAAAATTGCCCAGTGGGGAAGCTGCTGTGAATCATGAGTTTGGTTTTGATGTGCAGATAAATGATCGTGATGGAGAACAGCGTGACCATATGCTTCGCTGGTGGGCAAATTCGAATCAAGAATGGACAAATGCCGGATTATTTGGTACGGCAAGGTTTATAAACGACTATGTTGTAAACGATTACGCGCTCCCCGTAGGCAAAGGTGCATTTGTTCCCAATATAGATGGTGAATTGGAAACTGAATGGTGTGATATCCCTGACTTGTCGGAAAATGTTTACAGCGCCAATACCGCCGCGAACAAAAGTGCTTGGAATGATGGAACGTTCAATATTAAGATTATGTGGAATGGCGACAAAATTTATCTATTTGCGAAAGCATGGGATGATTTGATTCAAATGGTTGGGGACTACCAGGCTGATGGATTTGAATTGTATTTTGACGGAGACAACAGCAAAGCCGAAGCAAATTATGACGGCATCGATGATGTGCAATTGCGAATAAAATATGGCATAGAATCGACGGCAAACATCAATGCTGGAGGTGTAGTCGCGCCGGCAGGATTCGCAAAAGATAGTATTGACTTTTCCTGGTTGGAATCGGACGATGGCTGGAATATTGAATTGTCGATCCCGTTGGCCACTTTGAATATTTCGGCTGAAGCCGAAACCGAGTTTGGATTTGATGTCCAGTTTAATGAATCCGATGCAGCAAATGTGCGGGAAACTGGCTCAAAATGGTGGAGTTCATCGGATAATTCCTGGAAGGATGCTTCTCTATTTGGAACTGCAATGCTCAAGTCCTACACATTCGGCACGCAAGTCACCTCAGATGGAACCCATAATGGTTTACCAAACGATTACATTTTATCAGAGAACTATCCTAATCCTTTTAATCCAACAACGCGGATTCAATACATGTGTCCGACTCCGGGATTGGTCAAATTGAGGGTCTTCAACGCGCTTGGGAATCAAATAGCTGACTTGGTGAACGAGGTCAAGCAAGCCGGCAGCTATGAAGTCGTTTTCGATGGAAAACAATTGCCAAGCGGAATTTATTTTTACAAATTGGAAACATCTTCTGGAATAATGGTAAAAAAGATGATGCTGATCCAATAAGCATGACCGGCTCCTCTTGATCGTTCTGAGGATTTTTCGCCTTTAAGTATTACCAAGTGCCTGCAGCATGAAAAGCTGCAGGCACTTTTTATTCCTAAAGGGAATTTTATTTCATTAACCGCAAGAGAATTTTTCGAAGCATTCTATTCACCCTATAATGAATGAATATCGGCATGCCTGGACAACAGCAGAGGTAAAGAGACTGTATCCGTTTGCATACGAATTAAAAGGAGGAAATAGGATGAAATTATATGGTTCTCCAATCTTGATCCTTTTTGTCCTGTTGATATCAATGTTGGGTGATTCACTGCTGGCTGGGACGACCGGAAAGGTATCCGGATTAATTAAAGATGGTTCTTCAGGTGAGGCCTTGATCGGAGTGAATGTCATAGTCGAAGGGGCTACTCTGGGTGCAGCATCAGATTTGAGCGGACGATTTATAATTCTGAATATTTCCCCGGGTGTCTTCAAAATTCGGGCAAGAATGATCGGATATAAGGATGTACTTGTTGAAAATGTTCGGGTAACTGTCGATCAGACGACAACGATTAATTTTTCAATGGAACAAATCGTTCTTGAAAGCGGTGAGACGGTGACGATCGTCGCTGAACGTCCCTTGGTGCAGATGGATATGACTTCGGCAATGGCTTCTGTCAGTGCTGACGATATTCAGAATCTGCCGGTCGAAACCATCACCGACGTACTGGAAATGCAGGCCGGCATCGTTCGCGAGGGAAATGAGCTTCATATCAGAGGGGGAAGAACGGGTGAGATCGCCTTTTGGATTGACGGTGTAGCCACAACCGATTTTTTTAATGGTGGAATGGGGATTTCCGTCGAAAATGCGGCGATTGAACAGCTTCAGGTCATCAGCGGGACATTCAATGCCGAGTACGGACAGGCTATGTCGGGAATTGTGAATATCATAACAAAAGAGGGCGGTTCTGTTTACAGCGGGAATGTGAAAGGATATGTCGGCGATTATATGAGTTCCGGTGATGACTTTCAAGTTCTCCAGCGCGTTGATGTCATTGCCGATGACAAAGGCCAACCTCAATCCTTGGGAGCTGAAGAAAATCCACTTGGAAAATTCAATCCGGTGTACAACCTCGAAGCAGCACTCAGCGGGCCAATCCCATTCCTCAATAATTCTCTGACGTTTTTTGCCAACGGAAGATATTTTTACAATGAAGGTTATTTGTACGGAAAAAGATGGTTCACACCGCAGGGTAATGCGGGAGACAGCACCTTGGTTGCCATGAATCCTGAAGATCGCCAGACATTTCAGGGCAAACTCTCATGGAAGGTGAATTCCAATGCCAAATTAAACTATTCGGCCTTTTTCAATCGGTGGGAAAGTGAGCGTTCATATCAACACAGCTTTCGCTACAATCCGGATGGGCTTCCTCAATTCAACGGCTCAAGCGTCTCTCACATTCTGACATGGAACCATGTCCTGTCAGCGCAAACTTTTTACGAAGTGCGGCTGAACAGATTTTCTAATGACTATCAGAGTTATGTCTATGAGAATCCATATGCCGTCCCTTCCTATCTGGTTAGGGTTCCGGCGAATGAAGAACTGGGAATATTGGCGCATTCCTTAGACCCTTCAACTGCAGAAGGGAAAGCAGAACTCGATTGGCTGCGAACACAACGAGCTTTGTTTGAGTATTATCCGGATCCGGCAGGTCCGATTGGTTATGTTCACCCGGATTCAAATGCTGTCCCGACCGCCTACAGCTTTCAAAATGCGGGTATGGATATGAGTCATATGAAGCGAAAAGCCGCTTATTGGGTGGCCAAATTTGATTTAACCACCCAGATGACGAATATTCATCAGGTGAAAGTAGGTGCAGAAATGCGCCTGCATGAACTTGAACTGCATGGTTTCACCATTTTACCGAAAATCAGCAGCCTGAGCAATGAGCCGATCACACCCTTTGAACCGGATATCCCGACGATCGGCAATGTATTTCGCGATGACTATCAACGGAAACCCAGAGAGATGTCATTCTATGCTCAGGATAAAATAGAACTGCGCGATTTGATTGTTAATATTGGATTTAGATTTGATTATTTTGACGCCAATTCATCAGTACCCACGGATATGGCTGATCCCAATATTTACTATCCTTTCAAGAATGAACATCGCTACAAAAATTGGGTTGAACCACCTCCCGGCCTGAGTCAGGAGGAACGGAGTCAATACCTGAGTCAATTTATCGAGTACACCCCTGAAGAACGGCGCGAAATCATGCAATCCGAGGTTGATGCCAAGATGGCATTGAGTCCACGATTGGGTTTGGCATATCCGATTACCGACAGGGGCGTCATTCATCTATCCTATGGACATTTTTTCCAGGTCCCCAATTTTGAATTTCTGTATGCAAATCCCGATTTTAAACTTTCACCCGGCGGAGGCTTTGAAATTTTCGGCAATCCGGGCTTGAATCCGCAGCGAACTGTCCAGTATGAAATCGGTTTACAGCAACAATTGACCGAAAATGTCGGCATAGATATCACTCTGTTCTACAAGGACATCCGCGATTTGGTGCAAACCAGTCCGCTGATCAGCACGCCCATTCCCAACGTCAAGTATTCGATGTACGAAAATCGAGATTACGCGAATGTGCGGGGTATTACGCTGAGCCTTAAAAAGCGATATTCAAATCGCTTTTCAGCATGGATAGATTATTCTTTTCAAAAAGCTGAAGGTACATATTCCAATCCTAATGATGCATTCATTGCCTCTATCGCATTACAGGAACCCAGGTTGGCCATGATACCTTTAGATTGGGATCAGAATCATACCTTGAACGGCAGGCTCATTTATCAATATGATACATGGACTATTTCGCTCGTCGGCCAATATTGGACCGGCAAACCGTACACTCCAAGCTTTCC
>RPQV01000346.1 GCA_003818595.1 Calditrichota bacterium | reverse complement strand
GACGCGAAGCACGATCAACGGCTTGAACGCCTCCATCAGCGTCGCGTACGAAAATGAATGCGCCGGTGGTTCCGCGTTTACCAAAACGTTCACCGGACAGATCGTCATCGCCAATTCGCGCAGCAAGTTCCTGGATTCAGGAGATTCTGGCTCCTTGATGGTTCAAGACGTCACGACGAATCCGCGAGCTGTCGGATTGCTCTTCGCCGGAAGCAACACAACAGCAATTGCCAATCCCATCAGCCAAGTACTCGCCTTCTATGGCGCGACGATGGTTGGCCTCTAGTACACAAGATGGATTTCTTTTCAGCCTGCCATGTACACATGGCAGGCTTTTTTTTGGGGGAAAGGCAAGAAATTATCGGAGAGAGTGAGTTTCTTGTTCCTCTCGATAGGCCAGCCGTGATGCCAAATTGATTTCTTCAGCCCACAGATCAACGGGATTGAGGTCGTCGGTGAGGACGCGCGCATTTGCTGTCGTCGGCTCGAAGCGGTTATCCCACGCATGATTCTTCTGCACCACCGCCCAGTGAAGATAGCTGTCATACAAAAAGTCAAACGGCCTCGGCAGCCACTCTTCCGGCATGGTTATTTCTTTGTCCGAGGCCAGGAGGATGATGTTGCCGAGAGTGTTGGGCGGCTCATGACAGGGAAGCGCCAGAACATGGCGATAATGTTCTTGAATCGTGCTTGCTAGCGCGCTCAGAAATTTTGAGTTCCATCCCTCGGAGATCACATTGATCGCCAATAATCCGTCCTCTTTTGTGTGCGATTTTATCAGACTGAAGGCTTCCCGCGTCGTCAATTGAAAGGGTATCGAACTGCTCCCGAATGCATCAATGAGGATGACCGCATATTTCTCGGTACTGCGCATGAGAAATTGTCGACCATCTTCGCAGAAAATCCGCTTTGAATCAGCCAAATTAAAGTATCGGTACGCATAGTCAATGACCAACGGATCGATCTCCACCGCATCCACTTGCCAGCCATCATCGACATATTTATTGAACAATGCACCTCCTCCCAAGCCGATCATCAGCATACTGTTGTCCAGTCCGGTCAAATCATTGATCAGCTCCAGGACCACGCCGTAATTGAGAAGATTGGCGCCGTTGAGGCTGTCCACCATGGTGTGGATCGCCCCGTCGATGAGCATGGTGAGGTTGCCGTCCTCTGCGGCTACGCGCACGTCGGCATAAGGACTATCCCCCGAAGCGAGATAGGGCGCTGATTGCCGCGCCTCAACCTGCAGTACGCCGACGGCCATGACGGCCCCGAGGAGCAGAGTGATCATCGGCAGCCATTTGTTTTTGGGCGGGTATACAAGGACGATGAGCAGCGCCGCGAAGAGCAGTAATCCGCCGAGCAGGAGTGAAAGTCTGATGACGCCGAAATAGGGAATGAGCAGAAAACCCGTCAGCAGCGCAGCAACCACACCGGCGAATGTTGAAACCGCGGAGAGCGTGCCCGCTGTGCGTCCGACCTGCCCGATGTCGTGAGTCTGGAGCTTTATCGCAAAAGGACTGATCATGCCCAGCAGTGTCAATGGTGGCGAAAATAACAGCAATGCCGATACTAAAACGGCGCCCCGCAATCCCAATATGTCGGTCAGCTTGAGCAGCGGCAGTTTGAGCAATGGGGTGAGTGCAATCCACAGTCCAGACAAGACGAGGAAAATCGCGAGTTTGGCGGGATTCGGCGATCGGTCAGCCAAACGGCCGCCGGCCCAATAGCCGAGACTGAGTGACATTAACGTGACGGAAATGAGCGCCGACCACAGATAAAGACTGACGCCGTAAAACGGTCCGAGGATACGGGTGCCGAGAATTTCGAGAGACAAGATCACAGCGCCGGAAATGGAGACAATGAGATAAAGCAGCCAGGTTTTCATGGTGTGCCGATCAGTTTAGAGATACTAAAGCAAAACATAGCAATAATTATCATCAAGGTCAAACGTTTTGCTTTTGATAAATTAAATTTCTATAGTAGTTCAAGCTTTTTGACGCGTTAATTACAGTCCATCAAATCAATGCGTTTTGTCACTCCACAACAGCATAAAATGTGCGCTATTGCAATGCAGTGCTGATATCACTGCTCGTCCGCCTCGACAGTGCTGTTGGAACTAGCTTCCGAGTACTTTCGCGCACCTCAAGGTGTACGGCAAGTCAAAATTCTGTGATTATATTTTCCTTAGATTGTGCCGCTTTAGTTTTTATATTTTTCTCGTTCCAGAGGTGGAAACAATATTAGATGTTGCAGCATTTTGGTGAAACCTACTGCGCGATGCTATTGTATGAATGATGCCGGCAAAAAAATAAGACGGTGAATTCACCTGTTCGACATTTTGAAAGACGATGAGCGATGATTTATTTTGAGTGGGATCTTGCAAAGGAAAAAATCAATAGGGCAAAACACCATCATACTGAGCGCGGCCACAAAATCAGGATCATCAGCGCTCGGGAGTTGACCAAAACGGAGCGAAAAGTGTATGAAAGCGAAATTGAACAAAGACGAAAATGACGACCTGCGGCCCGAGTACGATTTAAAGGCTTTATTGAAGGACGGCGTTCAGGGCAAGTACGCAGAGAGAGTTCAAGAAGGAACGAACCTGATACTGCTTGCTCCCGACGTCGCTGCGGTTTTTTCGACCGAGGAAGCCGTTAATGAAGCCCTGCGATTGGTGATCAAGCTCAAAAAGATTCCAGCGAGCGAAACGCCGGCTTTATAAAAGTCTGATTGGCAGCAGTGAATGCACCATGCGTCTGGTTTCATAGCGAGATGGTAATAATTTGCATAATGCTACTTTTTGCACACCTCATCGTGTGCGACAATGAGCTCAAGAATTCCGAAATTTTAAAACTTTGGAAGTCTGTGCAGCGGAATATACCGGGACCCTTGCGATAGTGGTGCTGGGAACTGCAATACCAGCAAATTATTATTCTAAAGAACACAGTGCTTGATTTCATTGCCGCCTTAAAGGGCACGAGCCCGAGGGTACTTGCGGGTGACGAAGCATGGAATATTGCTTGGGTACTCGGGGAATTAGGTGACGTTCAGGCAATAGAACCGCTGATAGCCGCGCTGAAGCACAAAATTTGGCTGGTTCGCTGCAATGCTGCGGAGGCGCTGGAGAAAATCACCGTCGAGCGATTTGGCCAAGATGCAAAAGTGTGGGAAAAGTGGTGGAAAGCGGAACAGAAGAAGAAAAAGTAAGCGGAGCGTACTTGTCGCACACCTGAAGGTAAACGACAAGCAGCGTTAGATAGACTTCCGAACTTTTTAAAATTTTCAAGTCTGCTGCACATCAATCCTGAATCCTAACCAGTTCAATGCCGGAGGCCGCCGGATTCAGGTTTAGGCTGTATTGCTTGTCCTGCGCATTGTTCCAATGCTCAAAAACCCCCAGACTTTTAAGTTTCGTTCCGTCTTGTTCGGGATCGTATACTGTGCCGGATGGCGGCTGATCGGCCAGTGCGCATTCCTTCAAATAACTGTCGCAGAATGGCATGTCCGGCGCATCGGGGAATTCATTGATGATGAAATCCATGCCGACGGCATCAATGGCTACTCCGTCCTGAGACATAAATAAGCTGGATGGCCAATGGTTGTCGAATGGCGCCATTTGCCATTTAAATCCGGGGAACCCGTTCACAAATTTATTGCCGTAATAGGCGTCGAGAATGAATAAAATCGTCTTACCACCAAGGTCTTTATGCCCCATAAAATCAGTGAACGTCATATATCTTGGACTTCCGTCGCGGTTTTGGTTGAAATTATCATGTGCATTCCGGCGCCAATCAGGGTCAATGCTGGTCACACCATAATAATTTTTGGCGCACAGCGTGACGCCCTGTCCGACATGTCCTTTCAAAATAGCCATGTTGATCAGATAATCCGCCTCTACAGCGCAAGCGGCTAGTCCGCGGGCCAAGAGGCCGTTGTCAGCAGAATAGGGTATGGCATTTTCAACATAGGTGGATTTAATCCGTCCATCGTTGCCGGAATGGTCGACAAAGCGAACATCCGGAAAAACCGCAATACATTTCAAATAAACATTATCTGTGATGTAACGGCTGGCGTCGAACACGGTGATATTCTGTTGTGGAACTTGCGCTTTTTCGATCAGACTTTTCAGCAGGGATAAAACCAATTGCGGTGACGTATTGATTTCATTGGTGTTCTCATGCCCTGACGTGTTGTTCTGATTGATTTTTACTGCAATTTTTTCATGCGGCTGAAATGTCTGTTTTTTACCTTTTTTGCCTGCGTTGAAATCAGTGAACAGTGCATCCCATGCCTTTTCCTCTCTTTCTTGTCCGGTTAATGAAAGAAGAGCGGTGGACACCATTTTGTCCGATGCTGCCTGAGAAGTATATTGATCTTCCCACCAAAAGCCGGTTTTCCCATCCCATTGCGCCACTTGCGGATCATGCACCCAGACAACTCTTCCTGGATGAATGCCTGTGGCATCTCCGATGGGCTGGTTCGAGTTGAACCAGATTTCGAGATTAGCCCTTGAATCATCAGGCAGGCTGGTAAAAAATAGAAATGCAGTCAAAACAGCGGCGATTGAAAGCAAACCGGCTTTGAAATAATGGTTGCCTACGAATTGAGATTTGGCCTTTTTGACCGTAAAAGCAGTCGTGAACAGCGAAGCAACCCATATAAACAGAGAAGACATCATCGGCGCTGCAATGCGCATGCACGGATATGCGGCGCGGCTGGGTTTTGGAATCACGCGAATGAGAAACCAAATCGTCGAGAAAACTGATATAATGAAAAAAATCATCGCGCGCGGG
>RPQV01000345.1 GCA_003818595.1 Calditrichota bacterium | reverse complement strand
TATGCGCAGCGTTTCAATCCACAGGTTGTTGTGGTTCCAACTACCGTCTGCATGGCAGACTTTCAGGAATTCGAACCAAATCTCACGGCAGAACCGATCGTCATTGGCTGGATCGGGAGCCCTTCGACGCAGCATTATCTTTTCATGATCGCTGAATGTCTGAAAGAGTTGCACAAAAAATATGATTTTGTTTTTCGCGTGATCGGCGCCCAAAAACTGAATTTGCCCGGGATTCCCCTGCAGCTGAGAGAGTGGAGTTTGAAGAGTGAAGCGCAGGAGATCGCTTCATTGACAATCGGCATCATGCCGCTGCCGGATGACGCCTGGACGCGCGGCAAAGGCGGTTACAAATTGATTCAATACTTGGCAGCCGGTGTTCCGGCATGTGCCTCGCGCGTCGGTGTGAATAGCGAAATCATCCAGGATGGTGTGACGGGGTTCCTGGCTTCATCGACAGCAGAGTGGTATCAAAAATTGGAAACGCTGCTGACGGATAGTAACTTGCGTCGGCAATTTTCCCGGCGCGGGCGTCAGGTCGTACGTGACAAGTATTCTCTTGAAGGTAATTATCAGCGTTGGTATCGGTCTGTTACGCAATTCCCATGAGGGGAGAATATTGAAGCATCGTTTGCACATATTGCAGTTGATCAATCTGAGTGATATGGGTGGCGCCGAACGAATGGTGCTCTCTCTTGCCAAATCTCTGGATGCTCGTCTATTCCGCGTGAGCGTCGCCTGCTTGAATGGCGGCGGGACTCTGCTCGAGCAAGTCAGAAAACATGGATTCGTCGGCTATTCGCTGAGCGACAAACACTCATTTCATTTCCTGATCACCCTGTTGAGAATCATGCAGGAGGAAAAGGTCGACTTAGTGCAGACCCATGGTGCACGTGCAGAATTCATCGGCACCCTCATTGGGAGGCTGGCGGGTGTGCCGTTTATTGTTTCAACTCTGCACGATCTGTACGGTTTTTCTAATCGCGGCAAGTACGTTTTTAGTCGGCTGACCGATCCATGGATTACTCATTACGTGTCGGTGACCCCAATGGGACGCGTTTTGGCGATGCAAAAATTCAAAATCTCGCAACAACGCATCGATGTGATTGAGAACGGAATCGATGTAGGCCCTTTGAAAAACGACCAAGAGGTCGCCAAACTACGCACACATTTGAGTATTGCGGCGGATGATTGCTTAATTCTCACCGTCGCCAATTTGCGTCCGGTCAAAGGCCATATTCACATTCTTCAGGCCATCAAAATGATGACTGTGGAAGAACGTGAAGGACTTGTTTTCTGTTTTGTCGGACAAGACCAGAGCAACGGCCGACTGCAGCAGGTGGTGAGGGAATGGGAATTGAGCAAAACTGTAAAATTTGCTGGATTTCAAAAGGATATTTTCCCATATTTGCACGCTGCCGATCTTTTCCTGCTGTCATCGGAATCGGAAGGTATGCCGATGGCGGTGCTGGAAGCCATGTCAGTCTCCTGTCCAGTCATTGCGACGAATGTCGGCGGCATTGTGAAGATGATCGAAAATGAACAAACCGGACTCCTCATCCCGCCTTGTTCAGCGACGGCGATCAGGAAAGCCGTTCTTAAACTTTCATCAGATGTCGGATTGAGACGAAAATTGGCACTCAATGCTTTGGTTCAAGTCCAACGCCGTTTTTCGGTGGAGCGAATGGCGCAGAAATATCAAAACTTGTATTGTCGATGTCAAGCTGAACGTGAACCTGAGTATTTGTCATGTGTGGCTGAAAAATGTTAACAGCCTATTACAATCACATTCGATTGGATGCTTTGGCGCTTTTGCCGTCATCGTTCATCCCACAAACCATTCTTGATGTCGGCTGTGGAGAGGGCGACACGGCTGCATATCTTAAAAAACGATACGAGTCAGCGCAGGTCATCGGCATCGAAGTGAATTCGCATGCAGCCGCTCTGGCCCGCGAAAAATTGGACCGATTGATCGAAGGTTCCATTGAATCGACCGAGCTGTCCTTGCCTCGCAATCACTTTGACTTGATTCTCTGTTTGGATGTCTTGGAGCACCTGAATGATCCTTGGAGGGCTTTGTTGCGGCTGAAGAAATCACTGAGCCATCAAGGCCTCATGCTGATCAGCCTGCCGAACATCCAAAATTGGCGAGTGGTTATGAATCTGCTCAGAGGGCGGTGGGAGTATGTTGATTCCGGCATTATGGATCGAACACATCTGCGGTTTTTTACGTCGAAATCAGCGCACAAATATCAAAGGCAGGCAGGATTGCGTATTCTTCAATTTCAGCGCTCGATGGGTTGGAAATTGAAAGTTCTTAATATCATGACTTGCGGCATTTTTTCTTCCTTTTTGGCCTTTCACCTCTATTTTCTAGCATGCAGGGAGTGATGCTGATCACCACCGGACAAAAAAAAGTCACCTTGATACTGTCAGCCTTTTTTTGCGTAGCCATGCTGATGATCAATCTGCAGGTTGCCGCTTCGCTGATATTGATCGCATCATTCATGATCTGGGTGATTGTGCGTTTTGATCACGATCCATTCTTGGCGAAAATGCTGATGATTGCCGTCATCATGAGAGCGGTTCTGACGATTTTCAACGAGTTTTTCCCCATTTTCCCGGTTCAGTCGGATTCTTTCTTGTATAATCTCCATGCCATGCAGATTATCGATAATACCGTCCGCAATTTGCCTCCATTTTATGATTCCCCTCATTCAATGAGCATCAAGAGTTATTCATTTTTCCTGTCGCTGTTCTATCGAGTTCTCGGTGAAATGCCTTTGTTCATCAGCATGTTCAATTCCCTTTTGGGAATTTTGACAGCTGTCCTGGCATATCGAATTTCTCTCTTTGTTTTTCGAGACCTTCGAACCGGCCGTTTCGCTTTGCTGCTGACGCTCTTCTTCCCATCAATGATCGTGTTTACAACCTATGTTTTGCGCGATGCGATGATTTTTTTCTTCACCTTGTTGATGATTGACCGAATTTTGCACGCGGCACGCGGCCTTCGACCTGTCAGCAACTCGATCATTGCCTTGTTGTCATTTTGCATCATCGGGATTCTCCGCATTCAGAACTTTTTTCTTTTCGGAGGATTCGCCGCGCTCTATTTGCTGTATTACATGTTCACCTCCAAGGGTCGGATGATCAAGTGGTTTCTCTTATCGATGACGATCATATTTTTGACGTATCTTTTAATTGTCAATCAGGAGCTTCTCACATCGATCATCAATTATCCTCTCCGCGCTCAACCTCTTCGCGCTGAAGGTAAATCGGTCTATCTTCCGGATATGCAGTACCAATCGTTATTCGATTTGATCCGCTACCTGCCGATTCGCTTTATTTATTTTACTTTCGGCCCCTTTTTGTGGAATGTCTACAGTGCGCCGATGCTGCTCAGCGCCATCGAGGGGATGCTGATTCTTGTCTTCTTTTGCTTGACAATCGTTTATTTTTATAAAAAGCCGATCAATCTGAATCTCTCTGCTCAGTGGTTTTTGTTGTTGTTTTGTCTCCTCGGTCTGATGGCCAATGCGCTGGTTGATTCGAATTTTGGTACATCCGTCCGCCATCGTTTCCCTTATGTTCTGTTCCTGTTTATGTTCTCTGGGGCCTATCTGCGCAATATAAAGATCAGGTTTCTGTGACATGATCGAACGCTTTCCAATTTCCGTGATCATTGTCAGCTGGAATACTCGCGCTCTCACCTTGGCGGCGATCGACTCGGTGTTTCGCCAGAACGATCCTGATGTCGAAGTGATTGTCATTGATAATGCCTCCGGAGACGATTCAGTTTCGCAAATACAACGCTGTTTTCCGCAGGTTAGGCTGATCGTAAACGACAGAAATAGAGGCTTTGCAGCGGCCAACAATATCGGCATGCACGCCGCAAAGGGTGAGCTCTTCCTGCTTTTAAACAGTGACGCTGAACTCATCTCTCCTCGACTGTTTGATGTTGTGCGCGGGAAATTTGCCGGGCGGCCCGACATCGCTGCTATTGGCGGGAAACTGATTTTCCCTTCCGGTCGAGTACAGGCGATGGGCAGAACATTTTTATCCCTAAAATCTGTTATTAAAGAGCAGCTGTTGTTTGCTTCGATGTGTCCCCAAAACGCAGGACGACGCCGGCATCCCCTGGTGGTTGATTATATTGACGGTGCATTTATGGCGGTTCGTCGTCAGGTATTTGAAAAGATCGGCGGATTTGACGAACGCTATTTCATGTTCGCCGAGGATATGGAGTGGTGCCGGCGCATGAAAAATTCCGGCTGGAAGATTGTTGTTTTACCTGAATTGGTGATCAGACATTATCATGGTGCTGCAGCCAAGCTTCATTTTCGCCGGATGCTGTTCCACTGCCTGGTCAGCAGTTGCCGATTTATCTCTCAATTCGAAAATGACTCTCGTGCCAAGTCTGTATATGATATTTTCCTGATCGGCTTTCTGTTGCGGATTATGCTCTCTCTGATGAGGGGTAATGGTTTGGCAATGGAGTATTGCCGCGCCTTGATCGAGGGATTGACGATGCGTCCACAATTAAAGCGGTTGCTGACGGAGGATTGATGAAGCGGGTGGGATTTAACGCGCTGTTGCTGCATCCTCAGGCGGGAGGGATAGCGGTTTATATGAAAAACCTGATCGACGCCATGTTAAAGGTGAACACTGAATGGGCGCCGCGTATCTTTTTGCAAGCCGAAGCCTTGCAGCATTATGGTTATCATGATGCGGATAAGCTTGTGCCGCTAAGGCTTTCCCACACGCACCCGTTTCGACGGATCGTCTTTGAATGGCGCACCTGGCCG
>RPQV01000344.1 GCA_003818595.1 Calditrichota bacterium | reverse complement strand
TACAAAAATCGAATCAAGGATTGGCCGGAAAATGAGCGTCCACGTGAACGGTTGTTTCAATATGGCGTGGGGGCGTTATCGGACGCCGAGCTGCTGGGAATTGTCCTTCAAACCGGCAGTCATAGACAAACCGCTACAGATTTGGCACGACGATTGTTAATTGATTTTAACAGCCTTCGAGGATTAGACGCAGCATCTATTGCTGATCTTTGCCATGAACCGGGAATCGGTTTGGCCAAAGCCTCGCAAATAAAGGCAGCATTCGAATTGGCAAAACGATTGGTGCAGCAGAAATGGAAAACCAATACCATCATCAGCAATTCAGAAGATGTTTATCACTACATGCATCTCAGGATGCGTGATCTGTCACGAGAGGAATTTAAAGTTCTTTTTTTGACCACAAGAAATGAGATCATCGGCGAAAAAACGTTGTTTGAAGGCAGCTTGACTGAAAGTGTTGTCTCGCCGCGCGAAGTCATTATCAATGCGCTGCAGTTGAATGCTGCCCATGTCATTCTTATGCACAACCACCCCAGTGGAAATTCTGCACCCTCCCCGGAAGATAAACGGGTGACAGAGAAGATTGCCAAAGCATGTACTTTTGCCGACATTCATGTCCTCGATCACATGATCTTCGGCAAGGACAGCTATTTCAGCTTTGCCGATTCAGGGCTTATCAAAGACGGATGATTATGTTAAGATTTGGATTATTGATCATTCTCCTCTATGGATTATCCTGCAGCGGATCGATCTGGTTCATCACTGACAACAGCTATTGGCGGGAACACTCCATCCGCTCTCGGCCGGTGAATGTCCTGACAAATCGTAACGAGGTGAACTTTTTGCAGGTTGAAGGACTTTACCATCCCATGGTTACGGCGATAAAAATGCCTGCGCTTTTTTATGTGAATGAAGTAAAACAGCTGGCTTATCTGCCATTGAGCGCAGAACTTGATTGCGAATATGGAGATTGGATAAAGGCTACTGGTCGAACCGACAGTCGTCCTATTTCATCTGCGTATGGACAACAGGTTGAAACCCGGATATTCAAAGTCGAGTCATTCAAGCTCATACAATCATCTCATGATTTTTTACCAAAGATTCAAGCCGACTATCATCGTCAGCGGAGGAAAATTGAACGAGCTGTTCGACAAGACGGATCAAAATTGTTATTGCCTGACAAACCTGATTGGCTGATGGTGCTGGATGCGGCGAATCAACGAATTGTGGCGACTTTATCAGTGGCTGATCTTTTGTATGCCGGCCAAGTTGATTTTGTTTATGATTTTGATCAGAATTTGTCGGCAATTTATGCGGATCATTGGTTCAAGGGAGAATAAGTGATGATATTGAAACATATGACGCTTTACATATTATGGCTGCTTATTCCCGGGTGCTTGTTTGCGGAAGTTAATTCTCTGGTGCGCATTTATACTGATCACGATACACCTTCTCTCTATCGCAAAATGCAGGTGATGGGCGCCGATATCGCTGCAGCTGATATTTCTCTGGGCTACATCGATGTCATTCTCGAAAGCGAGCAGCAAAAGGCGTTTTCTAAAGAAGGGTATCAGATGGAGTTGCTGATCCCGGACATCAATACGTATGCCGCTCAATTGCGTGCAGGCAATTATCTCTCTCATTTTCATTCCAATGACGAGATTCTGGCTCAAATGCAGCAGACAGCGCAGCAATTTCCCGATATTGTCGCTCTTTATGATATTGGCGACAGTTATTTGAAAACAATCGGCCGAAAAGGTTTTGATATTTGGGCAATGAAAATCTCTGACGAGGCGGCGATGGAAGACCCTTCTGAAGCCCAGGTGCTTTTTATGGCGAATATACACGCTCGGGAGATTATTACGCCGGGAATTATTCTCAGGCTGATGCAGCTGTTAACCGATGGCTACCAGCGCGATCCTTATCTGACACATCTGGTTGATCATCGAGAGATTTGGCTGATTCCAACACTCAATCCGGACGGATATGAGTATGTTTTCACCGGGAATCCGGAGAATCGAGACTTTAATAATCGCAGTAATCCTGATCCTCTCTGGTGGCGCAAAAACATGGGTGATAATGATGGTGATACCGTTTTTAATCCTCGACGGGATGGCGTCGATATCAATCGGAATTTCGGGTTCAAATGGGGAATAGATGATTTCGGTTCCTCTCCCAAAATATCAGACGATACCTTTCGCGGAGTATCGCCATTTTCGGAAGTTGAGACACAGATCATTCGTGATTTCGTCGGTATGCATCGGTTCATCATCAGCACAAGTCTGCATAGTTATAGTAATCTCTGGTTATATCCTTGGGGTTATTCGACGACCGATCAGGTGCCGACATCCGATCTGAATGCCTTCGTAGCGCTCGCTGAACGGTGTGTGGCCTATAATGGCTATACAGCAGAACCAGGATCAGCGCTGTATTTGGTCAACGGTTGTTCAGACGATTGGCTTTATGGAGAACATGGCATTTTTGCATTCACTTCTGAAGTTGGAGATCCTTTTATTGATGGTTTTTTCCCGGATACAACTCGAATTGAGCCTTTGATTCACGAAAACGTGGGACCTTGTTTGTTCTTGATCTATGCAGCCGGAGAAGAACCCATCGTCACATGCGAGACAGTTTCGGACACCCTGGCTCCGTTTAATTCTCAAATGGTGCGGGCAAAAATTGAAAAACCGATTGTGTTGACCGGCCCCGTTGATCTGGACAGCACGGCGGTTACCCTGTCGTACCGTCATTATGACAATAATGAATTTACCCGGACATCCATGAAATATGATCCTCTGAAAATGGAATTTGCCGCAGAAATCTCCGGCATCGGGGCGATGGGGAAAACGATCTATTATTATGTTGAAGCTTCGGATTCCAAGGGTCGATTCGGGACCAGCCCCATTGGAGCGCCTGCTGCGGTTGATTCATTCTTTGTGCAGGGAATCGATCGGGTCGAGGACGACATAAAACCGGCGAGTGTGGAGCTGACCAATTTCCCCAACCCATTCAATCAGCAAACAACGATTCGTTTTGCACTGGAAAAAAGTTCCACCATACGCCTTGATATCTACAATATTCGAGGACAACACGTCCGCAACTTGGCTGCCCAGGTTTATCCTCTCGGTACATTTTCGCAAAAATGGGATGGACGCGATGATTCCGGGTATTGGCTTGATTCCGGAGTCTATTATTGCAGATTAGTGTCGGATGATGAGGTCAGGGTGCAAAAACTATTGATTATAAAATAATAAAGCCGCCTGTTTGAGAGGCGGCTTTTAATCGTGTTATCTTAATAAAGTCATCTTGCGAAATAGAACCTGGTCGGCAAAGCGGAGTTCATAAATATAAACCCCCGATTCAACCTGCTGACCTCTTGCATTCAATCCATTCCAAGTCACAACATAGGTTCCTTCTCTCTGTTGAGCAGAGACCAGCTGCTGGATCATTTGTCCTTGGAGATTGTATATGCTCAAATTTACTTCTCCGGCACTCATGATTTGATAACGCAACTCAGTGTTTGGATTAAAGGGATTCGGATAGTTTTGTTCCAGAACCAATGTTTGTGGGATCATTCGAGTTTGTGCAACATCGCTTGCTATAGACGCCGGCGTTGGACCATAAAAAGTGCTTAAACCGTCAAGCGAGATGCTTTCGACAGTGTACCAATAGTCCTTACCTGCATCGATCTTTTGATCCTTATATTCATAGACATTGGGAGTTGATGTCGTGCCCATGCCGGGGATGAGCTCTTCGTTCAAGCGGCTGAATCCGTCATTTTCTTCCAGGCTGCGATAGATATTGAAGCCAAGATTGTTCAATTCTGTTTCTGTCCGCCACGTCACTTTGACCGACTGTTCAGATTCAAATTCAGCGGAGAAGGTTGAAAGCTGGACAGGCAGCGGGAAATCCTGCAGTTCCTGGGGCATGGGATAGAAATCACCTGTGATATCGTTCCCTTGATCATCCTTAACCATGTAGGAGGGAGATTGCGCCCAGGACAATGTTGCGGTTTCCTCAGCTTGATTGTAGGTGATGGTCACTCGAAGGACATCAGTCCAATCGGTACCGATGCTTGCATAGGGTCCGGCTTTTTGAGCATCAAAAGTATAGATCCAAGTAACCTTACGATACGGGGAGCTATATCCGAATTCCTGAATATAATTCGGAGCATGGAACAAGAGATGTTCGAACTTGACCGAAAGCACTCTTTGTTCGAGAGTTTCGGAAATTTTGAAGGCGCCGCGGTACAAGCTGATCAGCGGTGAACCATTATCGCTGATCGCCTGAACATCCACCACCAAAACACCGTTCTCATTACTGATCAGATGCAGACGCGTATAAACATCGGCGAGAAGCGGAGCGGCAATCAACAGCGAAAAAAGAACCAACAAAAAAACTGATTTTTTCATGACATACCCCTTGCTCTGTAAGTTCATGTTTTGTTTTCCATTATATAAATATTGACGATTTGAGGAAGATTAGGGTGCAGTTGGATGAAAGCCTTACAGATCAATTCCTCTCTCACTTGCTTATAATGTACAAAAAAAATTCAATTTATCGTAAAGATATTTTATAATTTTTTCCGGCCTCATCATTTGTTTTCGATTCCTGATTATTATTATTAATAAAAACATCAACTCGACTTTAATTCATCCCTTTTTTTTACATGACCTGCCAATTGTGATAAAAGGAGATTAAATTCCTTGAATTTCTCAGCCAAATTATCTATTATTTGGCCTCATATAGAAGAGGATCATTTGTCAGAATCAAAGATTAAAATACTTTCCGAGGGTGCGATTAATAAAATCGCG
>RPQV01000343.1 GCA_003818595.1 Calditrichota bacterium | reverse complement strand
TAAAATTCTCGTTGATCAACAAAATCAATCAATTCGACGAGAGCAGATTTGGCGTTATTATGTTGAACAATATCCACCGCTGAACGCGCGTCATCGAGCGCATGGTGAATTTCGAGTTGCGCCGCCTGCACCACGCCGATCTCTTCGAACAACGCCAGCACGGCCTTGACTCCGGCGCCGGGATTCCCCAGCAATTTCAACAATCGTTTTTTCTGTTCTTCATCTGCATGTTCTCGGCTGTAGAGCATCAAAAAGGTCTTTTTATCCTGATATAAATCACTCCCCACATCTTTGCCCAAAACCGCTTCATCGGCGGACAAATCGAGCAGGTCATCCTGTATCTGGAAGGCTCGGCCTATTTTGGCGCCAAATTTTTTCAAAGCCTGAATCTCAGTTTCCCCGCCTCCGCCCAAAATCGCACCCAGTTCGCAGGCCAAAGAGAACAGCTTCCCGGTCTTGCGTTCAATCATGGCAAAATACTCATCCAGCGAAACATCGTTCCTGCTTTCAAAGTCCATGTCCATCATCTGACCTTCACAAACCCGCAGAATACCCTCATTGAATTCTTTCAGCACCTGCATCAGATGTCGATCCTCTACCTGACTCAGGGCCTGGTAGGCCTTGACCAAAACCGCATCGCCGGCGAGGATGGCGACGTTCACATTCCACTTTTTATGAACGGTAGGACGCCCCCGTCGGAGATCGTCATTGTCCATGATATCATCATGCACCAGACTGAAATCATGCACCAGTTCGATGGCGACAGCGGCGGGCATCGCCTGCATGACACTTCCGCCGACAGCCTCGCTCGAAATGAGCGTCAGCAGCGGCCGCAGCAGCTTGCCGCCGGCCTGCGCCGAATAGCGCATGGCCTCATACAAAATTTGCGGGGAGGGTGACGACATGATTTCCAGCATGTCGTCAATAACACGGTTTTTATAGAGTTGTGAATAGTCCTGCAGAGTCAATCCGATTCTCCACCATTTTCTCAGGGCGACATCCGGCGTGTTGAAATAGTCAAACAAAAAGCCCTCAAGGTTCATTCCCTGAGGGCTTGTACACAAAGCTCACACGCCGACAGCGTCTTTAAAATCGGCGCCGTCCAGCGTAGCATTGGTGAGGACAGCGCCGGTCAGGTTGGTTTTCCTGAATACCGCGTTGGTCAGGTCGGCTCTCACGAGATGAGCATTCTCCAAATTCGCCGACACAAAAGAGGCGCCGCGCAGGCTCGCCCGTTTGAGTCGAGCGCGCTCCATTCGGCACTCACTGAAATCTCCCTCATCAAGAGTCGAGCCGAGCAGGGCAATGTGGGTCATCACCGCCTTGCGCGCGCTCACCTTGCTGAGGTTGCTGTCCTGCATATTGGTTTCGATGCAGACGGCTTCATCGAGCCGGGCGCCATATAAATTGCAGCCGAATAAAAAAGCGGAAGAGAGATCGGCGCCCTGCAAATTTGCACCTTCCAGATTAGAATTCTGCAGATGGGCTTCGCGCAAATTGGCGCCGGATAAATTTGCGCCCTTGAGGGAGGTGTAAGACAAATCGGCGCCCGACAAATCAAATCCGGCCATCGATTCACCTGCCCTCACTTTATCAATAATCTGGTCACGCGTCCATATTGACATGCACTCATCCTCCAATTGAATAATGTTTAGGCAAATGTTTTTACCGCTTCGTCGACGGAATCATATTGTTCGAAAACGGAATCAAGACGCGTGAACTGCAGCGGTCGTCGAACCCGTTCGGATAGATTTGCCAATTTTAAATCGCCGCCGCCCGCCCGCAACGTGGCCAGCGCGCTCACCAGCATTCCCTGCCCGGAGCTGTTCATCCACTTGACTTTCGCCATGTCAACGACAATTTGATTGACATCGCCGCGAAGCGCATCATCAATGACGGTGCGAAAGTCGTCCGCTTCTACTCCTCCCATCAGTTGTCCTTCCAGTTCAACGATGAGGACATTTCCTTTTTGCTGCGTTGTAATGCCCATGTATCCTCCATTCAAAAGAGTTTATTCATGCCGCAAAGCGACGATTGGATTCATCCGTGCGGCTTTGCTCGCCGGATAAACGCCGAAGATCAGCCCGACCGTCGAACAAAAGATCAGCCCGACAAACACCGTCCAAATCGGAACATCAGCCGGAACCGGAGTCACGGCTTCAACAAATTTGCCGATGCCCACGCCGATGATAATCCCGATGACTCCTCCGATTTCGCTCAATACGACGGCTTCAATGAGAAACTGCCATAATATGTCGCCCCGTTTGGCGCCGATGGATTTGCGAATGCCGATTTCCCGCGTCCGTTCGGTCACCGACACCAGCATGATATTCATGATGCCGACTCCGGCCACCAATAGCGATATGGAAGCGATGGCAATAGCGACGATGCGCACATATTTGGTCAAATTATCAAAGAAATCCATCATCTGGTCATTGGTTCGGATTTCAAAATCATTTTCGGCGCCCGGGTGAACCTTGCGTATCGCCCGCATCACGCCGATGGTTTGATCCATGCAGATATCGTACAAGGCAGCGCTTTTCGCTCTGACCGTGATGTTGATGGAACGGTACTGGCCAAACACTTTTTCAAACCGGGAGATCGGTACGACCACCTGGTTATCGCGCGTCTGCCCCAAAATACTGCCCATCTGGCCAAAAATGCCGATGATCTGAAAGCGTTCTCCCTGGATTTTGATATCTTTTCCTAACGGATCTTCAAACGGGAAAAGTGTGTCCACAATTTCCACGCCAACCACCGCCGTGCGGCTGCTGAAATCGATATCCTGTTCGGTGAGGAATCGACCATCGGCAATGGTATAACCATTATTTTCTAAAAATTCAGGCGTAACACCGGCCACCATGATGGTCGGCAGGGTTTTTTGGTCCTCGAAGCGAATCTCAACACCCCGCTCCCAAACCTCGACGCCGACTTTTTCAGCCGCAGTGACCAATCGCTTCACCGCCGCCGCTTCCTCGCGGGTGATATCCTTGCGGTTTCGATATTTCTCCCAATTTCCGCGCACGATGGTCGGGAATTTCTGCACCTGAAACACGTTGGCGCCCAATACATTGACCTGATCGCGTACACTATTGCGCAGGCCGCTGATCAGCGACTGCATGGCGATAATGGTCATCACACCGATGATGATGCCCAACAGTGTCAGGGCGGAGCGCAACTTGTTGGTCATGATGGCCGTTACAGCCATGTTAAAACTTTCACCTAATTGCACGGTTCATTTTCCATTTTTATTCGTATCTCAAGGCTTCAATAGGATTTAAACGAGCGGCTTTGCTGGCCGGATAAATGCCGAAAAAGAGTCCAATGGTCACCACAAAACCCAGTCCCAATAGAGCCACCCACGGCGTTATCGCTGCCGGAAGCGGCGTCAATTTGGCAATGGCTTTGGCCAGTGCGACCGCAATGCCAACGCCGATGAGCACGCCCAGGGCGCAAATCAGCATCGATTCGATGAGAAACTGCATCATGATATCAAAACGACGGGCGCCGATGGCTTTGCGGATGCCGATCTCCCGCGTTCTCTCGGTGACTGAAACCAACATGATATTCATAATACCAATACCGCCGACCACCAGCGAAATGGCGCCGACGCCGATGGCAACTGCCCATAATGTTCCGGTCAGCTTTTTATAAGTATCCAACAGCATACTCTGCTGGTTGATGGCAAAATTATCCTCCTCATCGCCTTTTAATCCGCGAAATCGACGCATCAACCCGGTGAGTTCAATTTCAGCATCCTCCAACTGCTCCGGGCGCTCGACTTTGACCTCGATATCGACGGATCGCCAGCGGGCGCCGTATGCGGTTTGAAAGATGCCGATGGGAATGACCGCCATATTATCCATGCTTTCGCCGAACATGGCGCCTTTTTTCTCGGCCACGCCGATCACTTTGAATTTTCTGCCGCCGAGGAGGATGCGTTGCCCGATTGGATCTTCCTCTTTAAAAAGAGACTTGACCACATCCTGACCAAGGACGCAGATAGGCCGGCGATGGGTGACGTCGGTCTCGGACATAAATCGTCCCAACTCCGGTAAAATATTTGAAGTCAGCATATAATCTGCGGTGGTCCCCACAACCGTCACCCGTTCCGTCGTACGCTCGAGATATTCTGCATTGCGACGGGTATAAAGCGTTGGCGCCACTGCAATCGCCACTTTAGACATTTTCTTGATCTCTTCGGCATCCTGAAGGGAGATGTTTGGACGGTTACGGAAGAGAAACCACTCCTTGTCTCCCATCACCCAGGGGAACTTGCTGACAAAGAGAGTGGTGGTGCCGATTTTCGAAATCTGCTGTGAAAACGCAAGATTCAGTCCCTGAATGAGGGCGACGATGGTGATCACCGTGGTCACGCCGATGACGATGCCGAGAGTGGTGAGCAATGAGCGCATTTTATAAGCTCGTAGAGCTTCAAAAGCGATTTTAAAACTTTCAGCGATGAAAACAAAGAATCTCATAATGACTCACTTTTAGTTGACCGCTTCATCCCGTTCGATCAGGCCGTCGCGCAGTCGAATGATGCGATCGGAATGTTCAGCGATGTATTCTTCGTGCGTTACCAAAATAATGGTATTGCCGCCGTCGTGGAGTTCCTCAAAAATCTCCATGATCTCTTCACCGGTCCGGCTGTCGAGGTTGCCGGTTGGTTCATCAGCGAGAATGATTGAGGGATTATTGACCAAGGCGCGGGCGATGGCGACACGTTGTCGCTGACCGCCGGAAAGTTCATTGGGCTTGTGATGCATTCGATCTTTCAATCCGACGCGTTCAAGGGCATCTTCTGCAGTTTTTCG
>RPQV01000342.1 GCA_003818595.1 Calditrichota bacterium | reverse complement strand
CTTTTATTTGCTGGCGCGTCTGCGCCGCATGCTCTCTCGCGCCGCCCGCCGGCTGCGCACCCAAAACCTGCGAGCGGCCCGACTGGTGATTGAGATTCGTTATTCGGATCAACGAGAGGATGTTGCGCAGCATTGTTTTACGGCGATGAATACGGAAATCGAGCTGCTGCCGGTGTTGCGTTCGGTTTTCGACGCCGCGCTGCGTCGACGTGTGCGGGTGCGCCGTCTGACACTGCGGCTGTGCGACTTGCGCGGGATGGTTCGTCAATTGTCATTATTCGATGCCCATTCGAATATCCGCGTCAACGCCGTCACGGCAGCGATGGATAAAATATGTGATCGATTCGGAGAAGGCGCCATCCGTTTTGGGTATGTTGCTTGATATGGGAAACATTATCGAGGAGAAACGCTATGGGAACAGAAAAGATTGAGCTGATCGAGTTTTCTAATACGACACGTCGTGATCGCGCGTTGCTGAAAAAATTTGTAGGATTTCATTGGCACCATTATCGGTTTGATCCGCAATATATACCATTGTTGGATTATGAGTATCTCGGCTTCAAGCTGATCGGCATGGTCGGCTTTTTTGAGCCGAGGAATCTTTTTTTCAAACATGCCGAAATGCGTTTTTTCCTGGCTAAAAGCGGCGATGAGATTGTCGGACGCTGCAATGCATTTGTGAATCATAACCATAATCTCCATTGGCAGGATAAAGTGGGATTTTTTGGCCAATTTGAATCGATTGACGATTTTGCGGTAGCGCGGGTTCTATTGAATGCCGCGGAAGAGTGGCTGAAATCCCAAGGTATGGAACAGATGCGGGGCCCACAGAATCTTCCGGTCAATGAAGCGACTCCCGGATGCATGACCCGAGGTTTTGATTCCCGTCCGGTGATGTATTATCACTACAACAAACCCTATTATGCGGATTTTTTTCGCCAGTACGGGTTGCAGCCGGTGAAGAGGGTCTATTCCTGGGAAGTGCCGGTACAGCGACCGATGGAGGAAAAACTGGAACGGGTGGCGCATAAAGTCATCGAACGTTTTGACGTCAAGATTGAACATTGGAGCGAGCGCCCGCTGAAAGAGCGCAAAAGAGAAATGTTCGAGATTTACAATGATGCGTGGAATGATAATTGGGGCTTTGTCCCGTTTTCACAGGAGGAGTTTTATCACATCGTCGATGAGATGATGCTGGTCATGAAAAAGGAGCTTTTCCTTTTTGTGTATGTCAAAGATGAGCCTGCGGCTTTTTTCGGCGCAGTCCTCAATATGACTGAGAAAATGAATCCTTCCGCCTGTTGTCGCCGATGGGAGTTGTTTCGCGCTGCCAGGATGCTGTTGACGGTCAATCAATGCAAAGGTTTTCGTCTGGGGTATCTTGGCGTGAAACGAAAATTCCGTCGTTTGGGGCTTGACGGCGTGATGTTGTGGAAACAAAAACTAGTCACCCAAAAAGCCGGATTCGAGTATTGCGATCTCGGCTGGGTGCTTGATGACAATGAATTGACGAAACGCCTTGCCGACCTGATGAACGCTGCAGATTCAAAGGAATATACCATTTTTCAAAAGAGTCTTTCGTAAAAAGGAAAAAAGATGTCGAGCATCGATCGTCGGACATTTGTTCAATGCGTCGGGATGACGACGGCAGCCACGGCGGTTGTCGGGGCATTCAACTGTCAGCGCTCCAAAACAGCGCCTCGGCCTGCGTTCAAATACGCCATGTGCAATGAAAGCATGCGCGAGTTATCGTGGCGAGAACAATGCCGGATTGTTGCTCAGGCGGGATATCAGGGAATTGAAATCGCCGCTTTTACGCTGGTGAACGAAAGCGTCCTTGAACTCGATGTGCGCAAGCGTGCGGAAATGACGAACGTGATGCAGGATCAGTGTTTACAATGCGCAGGCCTTCATTGGCTTTTGATGCCGCCGCCGCATGGTCTGCATTTTACCACCCCGGATGACCGTGTCCGCACCAAAACCATTGACTATGTGAGGAATCTTGTAGATTTTTGCGCCGACCTCGGCGGAGATGTTATGGTTTTCGGTTCGCCCAAGCAAAGAAGCTCCCAGGGTATTCCCGTCATTCAAGCCAGGCAAAATTTTATCGATGGTTTGGCCGCTCTTGCCGACCATGCCCGGCAACGGAATGTGAAGATTTTGATCGAACCATTGGATCATTCTCAAACGGATGTTGTCAACACCTTGGCTGAAGCGGTGGAAATAGTCAAAAAACTCGATCATCCGGCGGTGCAAACAATGTTCGACTTTCATAATACTGTAGATGAGACAGAACCGTTTGCCGCATTGGTGCAGAAAAACAGTCAATATATCCATCATGTTCATGTGCAGGAGATGGATGGAAAGCACCTCGGAACAGGCGGCGGCATGATGCAATATGTGCCCACATTTCAACTGCTCAAGAATCTAAAATATGATCAATGGATTTCTCTTGAAGTTTTTGATTTTACCCCTGGCGGCGAAACCATTGCCCGCGAATCAATGCGTGTTCTGCTCGAAATTGAGAAAAAGCTGCGGTGATGCGCGGCCGCAATGACCATGTTTTGTAGACCCTGATTAATATTCATGTCGTTCACCCACCTGCATGTTCATTCCAACTATTCTTTCTGTCGCGGCACGGCAACGATTGAAAAATTGTGTCGTAAGGCGGGGGAGATGGGGTACACCCATTTGGCATTGACTGATACTAATGGTCTTTACGGAATGGGTTGGTTCTTGGCTGCCGCTCGCGCGCATCATCTACAACCAATCATCAGCGCCTCGCTGATTTCCGATAATCAGCGAGCTGTTATGTTGGCAAAAAACGAGCGTTGATATCATAATCTTTGTCGCGACATAAGCGAAATTCACCATCAACCATATCTTAATTTAGCGGCCTGCATCGCCAAGAATGCGGCGGAAACCATTGTCTTCTCCGATGACTTGGGTTTCTTGGAGCAGATGATAAAGCTCGGGCCTCCACAAAATCTTTATGCAGAACTTGTCGCTCATGGTGATGCTCAACGAGTGTTGAAATTTGCCCGGGTATCTTCACTGCCGCTGGTCGCCACCAATCAGGTTTATCTGTTGGATGCCGAAGAATATTCGATTCATCGTTTATTGCGTGCCATTGATCTCAATACCACATTGGAGCGTTTACCCGCTGATCAACTCGCCCGACGGGAAGCAGTGCTCAACAGTGAAGCGGAAATGGCGGCTTTTTTCCCTCACTGTCCTGAAGCCTTGGAAAATGCTCATTCGATTGCGCTTCAGTGCAGTTTCAATATTGATTTCCTCGATTTCATTTTTCCCGCTTATGGGCGTTCAAACGCGATAAATCCTGACGATGAATTGCTGCGCCAGGTGCGGGAAGGGATCAAATGGCGTTATGGCTCCACCAATGAAAAGATTGAAAAGCGGCTGGACTACGAACTCAATATTATCATTCAGAAAAAGTTTGCGCCCTATTTTTTGGTCGTAGCCGATATTGTCAGACAAGCGCCGCGCACCTGTGGGAGAGGATCAGCTGCTGCAAGTCTGGTAAGTTACTGTCTCGGAATCACTCACGTTGATCCTATCAAGTATAATTTATTCTTCGAGCGATTTCTGAACATGGGTCGTCAAGATCCGCCGGATATAGACGTCGATTTCCCCTGGGACGAACGCGATGACATTCTGAACTATATTTTTACTCATTATGGGGCAGAACGCGCGGCGATGGTGGCGAATCATTGCTGTTTTCAACCACGATCGGCGATTCGCGAAATTGCCAAGGTGTACGGCATGCCCGCACAGGAGATTGATCTCGTAACCCGACGAATGGGAGGTTATTGGCAGCCGACGGACATCTGGCAATATACACAAACTCATCCACTCTATCGAGCAACCGAACTTAAAGACCCCTGGCCTGAAATCATCACCTTGGCGGAGAAAATCAGGGATTATCCACGACATCTTTCTATTCACTGCGGCGGGGTGGTGATTGTACCAGATAGCCTGAATCGCTATGTACCCACGCAACCGGCAAAAAAAATGCTCCAGCTCACGGGAACTATTGAGCCGGATTCCTCTGCCTTGCCGTCCGTCTGTTCGCCTGAACACGTTCGTGTCATCCAGTGGGAGAAAGATCAGACCGAAGAGATGAAACTGGTCAAAATGGATATTTTGGGGAACCGTTCTCTGGCGGTCATCAGAGATGCCTTGCGCGCTGTCGAGAGCAATTACGGCATTAAAATCGATTATGCCTCTTGGAATCCATTGGAGGATGAAAAGACGCAGGATACTTTGAAAAACGGGGACACAATTGGTGTTTTTTATGTCGAATCCCCGGCGATGAGGTTGCTCCAACAAAAGACGAGAAGTGGAGATTTCGAACATCTGGTGATTCACAGTTCGATCATCCGTCCGGCCGCCAATACCTATATCAAAGAATATGTTAGACGGCTGAAAGGAGGCAAATATGAACCACTGCACCCCATTCTGGAAAATCTTTTGCAGGAAACATATGGCATTTTGGTTTATCAGGAAGATGTGTCGCGTGTGGCGATGACACTGGCGGATTTTGATGCTGCTGAAGCGGATAATTTGCGAAAAATTATGGCCAAAAAACACAAGCAACAACAGATTGAAGACTATCGCGAAAAGTTTTTTTCCGGTGCTCTGGCCAAAGGTGTTACGGCAGAGGTCTGCACAAAGATATGGGACATGATTCTCTCTTTTTCTGGATATAGCTTCTGCAAACCTCATTCAGCTTCTTACGCTCAAGTTTCGTTCAAATCCGCCTATTTACGTGTTTATTACCCGGCCGAATTCATGGCAGCGGTCATTTCCAATCAGG
>RPQV01000341.1 GCA_003818595.1 Calditrichota bacterium | reverse complement strand
GTTCAACGTCTTCATCGGCCCACAGGAGCAGGAAACCTTTGGCAGGAATTGAAACATTACCCAGCCGCCATTTTTGGGGATTTGATAGATTGTCACTGACATACATTCCCATTAAACTGATAGGCTGGTTAGAAGGATTATATAATTCAACCCAGTCGTCGTATTCGCCCCGTTTGTCTTTGTTGAGCGTTTCATTTCGAGCGCAGAATTCATTGATGAGGAGGGGAGGCGGCTCATAGTTGATGGAGATCGTTTCCCACTCACTTTTTACAGGATAACGGCTTTTGCGGCCGTATGAATTTTCAGCCTGCACATAATATTGAATCAGAGATGCTTCGGTTTCGGCGGGAATCAGTGCGGTATAAACGAAATCGTTAGCTTTTTTGTCCTGCCCGCTGCCATCATCTTGCATGGCAATTTCAGAAATAACATTATTCACCTTATAAAATAACCGCACAGTGCCGACATCGTACCTGTCAACGACCAGATGAGAGAGTATGATCGGATCCGTTTCGCTGGGCAGCAATGGTTCCCGGTTGATCTGCTTGATAAAGGGTCCAATTTTTTCCAGCTGCTGTAAAGCAGAATTTTGACGCAAGCCTATATATTCTTTCATCCCATATTTGACATTGCCTTGCGAAATGGAATGATCAAATGCCTTGTCAAAATCAGAAGGATTCCATCCCCAATAGGGATCTGTTGTCAATGTCGCACGAATCATATCCGCTGTTCGGTCGATTTCCGGCTCCATGGCCTGAAGAGAGAATGGCCACATGCAGAGCAGCATCAGAAAATGTGTGTAACGATCGCGATATTCAGGGATCTCCAACAGTTTTTCGACCATGGGCCTACCGGAATTCGGACTCCAAGTGTAAACGTTCGCAAGAGCTACGTTGCCGTGATACCAATCCGTGCCCAGGCTGCCGTCAAAATCATGCGGGATATAATTGAACAGGTCTGTCGACAGATCATGGTAAAAATAAAAGTTCTTTACCAGAACCCAATAGTCGTCCCAGGCGCCGAGCAGAACATTGCATGCGATGTACATCAGCATTTCATCGACATTGAATACTTTTTCTATTTCCTGTTTAAAACGATTCGTCGGCGTATTATTAAGCACTCGAATGAATTCAAGAATATCAGTATAGTCAGGGACCTCTTCATTTGTCTGCAATTCGTACCCGCCGGCGCCGTTCTGCATGGTGGCGCCGCCGCGACATTTGTAAAGATTGCCGTCATTGTTTACAAAATAATTTCGCAAAAAGGCCTTGTCAATTTCTTCATAATTGGTAAAAAGCCCCCGATAATCGTTGTTTATATAAAATTTCGCATAGCCTACACGGGCTGCCGGCACACCCATTTGCCGAAACAAATCCGTACAGGTTTTTGCCCGCATGAGATGAATATCTTGAAAATCACAATTCAAGTCAAGTTTCCGCAGACCGTAAAACTCGCGATCGTCATGCCCGAATGCCCGGAATGAAATTTTAAATGATTTCTTGTGAGAACTGCGCGCTACCGCGCCGCGCAAACGAATACCAACCTGTTCTATTCTTTGCAGGGGAATATTCGGACTCTCATATGTCATGTCGGCGGGCAGGTATTCATTGCTGCTGATATTGTTGATGAGCCTGATATAGTCATTTGGATCCATGGTAATACGGATGATCGAGATGCTGTAGGGGTCCAATATCTTTTGGCTGTCGAGATAACCGGGATCGGTAATCTCGTCGGCAATCATGGCGTCTAACCATGCCGGCGGCTCTTGTGCCTGTAATTTTGCTGCAAAGGTGATATAAATGATGAGTAGACCCAACCACAGCCGTTTATCTTGGTTGATCATTCGCATATCTTTCCTTGTTTCTGTCGAGGGCAGAAAACCTAATGGCGGGACTGTATTTTCGTGAGTGAGTTGACCTCATCACGATTTATTAAACCTCAGAGGTTTTAATAACCTCTGAGGTTTGGTTTACACAATTATTTCATCAAAACCATTTTGTGACTCATAGTAGAGCCGGCTGATGTCAATGTATAGATGTAAACGCCTGACGACAGAGCGTCAGCGTCAAGCGTAACGCTATAGTCGCCGGGATTCTGCATGGTATTCACCAATATCGCCACTGCGTGACCCAGCAGGTCGTACACCCTGAGTTCGACAGGACCGGTTTTTTGAATGGCGTAAGAAATCGTCGTCGTCGGGTTGAACGGATTGGGATAATTTTGCCTGAGAGCAAATTCAGTCGGTTGAAGCGGAGCTTTTTCCTCAACATCTGACGCCAGTTTACCCAGCAGCTCCCATTCGGCTATTTGCATCAGGCCTTCGGGATCGTTGTTGATTTCGATGATTTCAAAACGAAATTTCTTGAACCATTTGTCTTTATTGTCAAAGGTCCATGTTTTTGTCATAAAACGATTTTCCCAAGAGGGTTCGCCGGCAACGTCATGCAGAATGACCCAGTCCTTCGCCGTTTCATCCCAACCCAACAGCAGCCAGGTCGAAGGATCGCGCGTTGGTGCATCATTGGCAGATGTGATCGTATAGCTTGAAATCAATGCGGGTTCATTAATTTCATAATCAAACCACGATTCCACGGCGCCGACCAGATATTTGGTATTAATATCATTGTCGATTAATTTTTCAATCCTTTCTTTATCCGGAGAACCGTCACTGTTGGGACCCGTCCATGGCTCATCATCATTCGAACCGACGATGGTGCCGCCAAGGTCGGTAATGTCGACCAACTTGTTCGGATCTGCCGGCGGTTCTAAAGAACTGTAAACGATGCTGGCGTAGCGTTCGGGCAATTTTCCATTGAAAATACCGCGCGACCATTCCAGAGCGTCAACGACGTGAATTTCATCCGGATCATTCGCCATAATGGAGAACATTTGCGGTGTATCGGCCGCTATCTCATCCCATTTCGAAAAAGCCACTTCGATAACTTCTGTGTAGCCGACATGTTTTGGCGTAATTTTGGCAAAAAACGCTTTTCCATCACAAATTTCAATCGCGGATGAGCCATTACCCTCCGCCAGTGCAAGCGGATCACCGTTTGTATTGCGCCAGGAATTATATGCCGTCTCTGTCGTGTCCAACAACGCCAATCCAATTTCTGCTGAAGGAAGAGGACCGCCCTGATCATCAGGCGAGTTTGCGTCAAGCACAATTTGGTATGCATCATCCTGCCAGATATTTCCCAGATCATTGGTCGCAAGACGATCTTCGCCATACACATACTCATCATCAACTTTATAAAGTGCAAAATAGACATGATCATCATCCCACAGGACCTTGAAATAGGCTGAAATGTCCTCTGCGCCCCAAAAGTTTTCAACATCGTCACAGGCGCCGTCAAAAATATAACAAGACTCGCCGCCGTTTATGGTGTATTGATTCATTGCGGTCCATGGAATACTGTTCCATACCGGATCACCATTAACAATACCATCAACAACTGGCGTGCCTCTATAAGCCGTATACTCATAGATTGTGCCCATTGCATCTGGAATGGTTACGTTGCACGGTGCATCACCTCTTACCGGCTCTGTTCCTGTTGGGAAAGGCCCTGGCTGCCAAACTGGAGGAAAAACTTGGGCAAAAGCAAGTGAACTCAAAACTATAAAACAAAAAACAACGGCAAAACGAATAGTTAACCTGTTCATTTTTGTACTCCCTTCAGAAGGTTTTTGTTAAAGGTTTTCACTATTAATATGCAGCTGACTGATTTTTGTTGCAAAATGGCTGCTTGGCAATAAAGATACTTTTGGCCTCCTTTTGTTTATTGATTACGCGTTAAAACTTTTCCGTGACGAAATCGTGGGAAGGGTTTGTAACAAGATAAAAAACTTGATGTACATCCGCAAGGAGTATAGCAAATTTTTGAATATTGTTTTCGTTAAGGGCATATGATCTCAACGCTTTTTGCCCTTATTCACAATCATGTTTTGCGCTGTTTTAATTCTTCTCTTTACTGAGTACCGTGAAGCGATTGACCAATCGTTCGCCCAATTCATCAACAAGAGTCAATGCATGTTCACCTTCAGAAGGTGCAATCGCAATCTGATGATAACCTCTGGTGGCGGCAATATATTGATCGTCGAGATGCCAATAGATGGCGACACCGGGTTTACGATGAACGGCCTCGAATACGATGCGGCCTGTTTCGCCTTCCAATTCAACGGGTACAAAATAGGCGCCGCCCTGATTTTGGCGGATGAGACTCATAAAGGTAATGGATGATTCTTTTCGGCAGTCTGCGCGAAAGGGAGGCAGCGGTTTATAATCTGCGTGCTTTTGTCTATAAAACCATTCCATTGTCGGCGGCAGTACAAACCAGGAGATATTTTTCATATCAGCCACGGCTTCACACTCATCATTCACCTGAAACTCTCCTGCGGCGTTACAGTGAATGGTTCGGCAAAAAGGACAGATGCTGCTGGTGCGGCAGGCAAGGGGAGCCTTGATCGATTTGATTGTTTCGCAATGAGGCCCGGCGCGATATCCGCTTCGGGCACAGACATCGATTTCCACCAAACCATCTGTCAGATTGACAAAACCTGATGGAGATACAAGCAGATCAAACAGGTCAAAAAGGATAGGGGCAGCTGTACTGATTCCGGTCAGACCAGGCCTGCCCTCGCCATCCGCGTTTCCTACCCACACGCCGACAGCGTATTCAGGAGTGACGCCGATCGCCCATCCATCGCGAAAGCCGAAACTGGTGCCGGTTTTCCAGGCGATTTTTTGTGAGGAAGTGAAAAACTCCCAATTTTGCTCTTCGCCGGGACGGGTCACCTGCTGCATTGCGGATAATGTCAACCGGCAGACTTCAGGTGAAAGC
>RPQV01000340.1 GCA_003818595.1 Calditrichota bacterium | reverse complement strand
GTCCGTCAAACCCTTCATCGCCACAAAATGCAGTCGAAAACAAAAAGCAAACGGAGAGCTCTATTCTGAATTGAAAAGAGAGAGCATCATTCGAGAGGCGGAAGAGAGCCTCAGACGACTGCAGGTGGAGACCATTGATCTCTATCAATTGCATTGGCCTCGTCCGGAAGAAGACATCGAGGAGGGATGGGAGACCGTTGCTCAGCTGATCAAGCAGGGTAAGGTTCGTTATGGAGGGGTGAGCAATTTTAACATCGACCAAATGCAAAAATGTCAACCGATCATGCCCATCACGTCGCTGCAGCCTCCTTATAATATGCTCGTCCGCACCATTGAAGACGGCATATTAGATTATTGTGATCAGCATAAAATTGCGATTGTGAGTTACAGTCCTTTGTATAAAGGACTTTTTAGCGGCCGGTTTTCTCTAGCGCGCGTAAAAAATCTTCCGGAATCGGATCATCGACGTCGCGACCCGCACTTTATTGAACCGGAACTTTCGCTGAACTTGAAATTGGTATCTGAACTTTCCCAAATCGCCCATGGGTTGGGAGTAACAGTAGCTCATCTGAGCTTAGCCTGGATATTCAGACACCCGCAAATTACCAGCATCATTGTGGGCTGCCGAAATCCCCAACAAGTTGAAGAAAATGTTGCCATAAAAGATGTGAATTGGGGAATACAAGTTATCGACGAAATCGAAAATCATTTACGTGAACGAGAGTTGGCAATGCAAGGCATGTCAAAAAGGGAATAGTATCGCTTTCAATATTGTGTTGAAAAGAGGTTAGTGCTGCTCCAGCCTCTTTTCATAACTGTAGGGAATGATGAGCACCGCACAACCGGCCTTGCGGGCGATTTTTTCGGTGACATTGCCGAACCACTGTTTCCCCAACTGACTGGCGCCCTGACGCCCCATAATGATTAAATCTGCATTAATTTCTTCGGCATACTTTAAAATCTGTTCAGGCGCTTTCCCCGTTTTGATGGTCACTTGAAACGGTATTTCAGCTGGAATCTGAGAGAGATAGGTTTCTGCAATTTTTCGATTAATATCGACGAGAGCCTTGTCATCGACATTTTCAATTTCATACAAATAGGTGCGCCAAAACTGAGCATCGGCCTCTGGAATGACATGCAATATGTGCAGCGTCGCATAATGAGTTCGAACGGCCGATGCCAGGGCATAATAAAACGCAAAGTCGGCATTCTCGGAAAAATCCGTGCAAAAAAGAATGCATTCGTAGCGGACATCAGGCTTGATCATCATGATTAGTTCTCCATAGTCTCCACGATCCTAGCCAATCAAATTCGGCAGCCAAAGAGCCAGTTCTGGAAAGAGGATGAGAATAGCGGCAGCGACGATGAGCGCAATTAAAAACGGCATTGATCCTTTGAATACAGTTTGAAGCGCCACATCGCGGGCAATGCCGCTGACCACATAAACATTGACGCCGACTGGTGGAGTGATAACGCCCATTTGGGTCACCAGAACAATGATGACGCCGAACCAGATGGGATCAAATCCCAGACCGATGACAACGGGATAAAAGATCGGAATGGTGAGCATGACCAGGGCGAGTGCATCCACAAAACAGCCGGCAATCAGGTAGAAGAAAATGATGATGGCCATAATTACCCAACCGGGCAACACCAGACTCGAAAGCCACGCAGCCAATTCGGAAGGGATTCGAGTGACGGCTAAAAAATGACCAAACATCACGGCGCCGGCGATGATGATCAGAACCATGCAACTGGTTCGCGCGGTTTCATGCAGGCTCTGAATCAACATTTTCCATGAAAAGTTGCGTCCAAATAACGCAATCAGTATGCTGCCGGCAGCTCCCACCGCTGCAGCTTCGGTAGGAGTAAAGATTCCGGCAAACATACCTCCCATCACCATAATAAATAATAGTATCGTTTCAGCAACGCCGAGCAGACTGGCCACTTTGGCCTTGAATGTCGTCGGCGGCGCTTTGGGACCCAATTCCGGTTTATAGCGACAAATAATCCAAATGGTCACACAGAACAGCAGCGATATCATAATGCCGGGAATGATGCCGGAGATGAATAATTTGCCGATAGACTGTTCGGTCATGATGGCGTAGCAGATGAACACCACACTGGGCGGAATCATCATTCCCAAGCCTCCACCGGCGGCGACAGTTCCTGTGCTCAGTTCGTTGCTGTAATGAAAACGTTTCATCTCAGGCAGCGCGACACTGGCCATTGTGGCTGCAGTTGCCGGTCCGCTGCCGCAGATGGCGCCAAAACCGGCACACGCGCCGACGGTCGCCATCGCCAGCCCCCCGGGCAACGGTCCCAACCAATGATAGGCAGCGTTGAATAGTTTTCGGCTGATGCCGGAATGCATGGAAACTTGACCCATCAGGACGAACAATGGAATCACTGTGAGGCTGTAAGAACTAAAGGTGTCAAACAGATCGGTGGTGATCATACTCACAGCAGCTTGCGGAGAAACGATCAGTGAAAATCCGAGAAATCCAACAATTCCCATGGTAAATGCAACCGGCATGCTCGCGGCCAGCATCAGGAAAAGAAAGACAATACCCAAAATACCAATTTGTATGGGAGTCATGGACGTATCAACTCCTTTCTCGGCTGCAGGAGATTATAAAAAACCACCAACGCCACCAAAAAACAGCAGAGGGCGACGATCCACAACACCCAGAAAACCGGAACCTGAAGTGTCGAAGTAACTTCATCACGGATTTTCATGTCAATTCCCACCCTGACGGATTTATAGCCCAACAGACCAAAAAATGAAATCCCGACGAGATTCAACACCCGATCGACTAAATTCCGTCCCTTCAGGTTGAGCTTTTGAAAGAAATATTCAATCGCCACATGACCTTTTACCGCCGTGGTATAGGGCAGGGCACAGGCCATGGAGATCGTTCCGGCAATCCGCACCAAGTCATATGCGCCGATGATCGAATGACCGAGGAGACGCATCAGAATATCAGCGCAGGTGATGAGCACCATGGCCATGATCCCAATATTGGTCAAGACAAGAAAGGCTTTAACCACCATCCGCAAAATAGCCGCAAATCCTTCGATCCTCTGTTCACCCCTGGTCACTGAATTTCTCCTCCGGAGACAAGGGTCTGCAGATCAACGAGAAAATCTTGACCCGGCAGCCCTTTGCCCGTCGCGGTCTGAACATAGGCATCAAGCAGAGGTTGAACAGCTGCCTTCCAACGGTTCGCTTCAGCGTCATCGAGCGGAATCACTGTTTTGCCCAACTGTTGGATGAATGCAAGACCTTCAGCATCAGCATCATCCCATGCCTTGCCGTGTTTCTCGATCCATTCCGTACTCACCTGGGTGATGATTTTTTGCAGATTCTTCGGCAATTTCGCCCAGCTGTTTTTATTCATGACCACAAACATGGCTGTGGTGTAGCCGATCATTTTTGAATCGGTAATAAAATCGATCACCTCTCCCTGCTTCCACCCTTTGAGTGTTTCAATCGGACAAAGGGTTGCGTTCACAACACCCTTTTGCAGAGCTTCGTATGTTTCCGGTTGACTCATACCAACCGGGACGCCGCCCAAATTCTCAACAATTTTACTGGACAAACCGGTGGCTCGGACTTTGAGCCCTTTCATGTCTTCGAGGGATTTAACCGCCTTTTTTGAAGCGAGGATTCCCGGACCATGGGCATGAATGTAGAGCGGTTGAACATCGCTGATTTCTGCCGGCATGTATTTTTGCACCAGCCGATTGGCAATCCGAGTCGCCGTAGCTCCGTCGGGATATCCTACCGGCAGATCAAGACCTTCGAGAAGAGGAAAGCGACCGCGGGTATAGGCAAAACAGCTCATGCCGATATCAGAAATACCGTTCACAACGCCTTCATAGCACTGCGGAGCAGTCGTCAACGTCCCGCCCGGATAAACGGTGATTTCAATCTTTCCGTCTGAACGTTTCTTAACCTCATCAGCCCATGCCTGCGCGGTGATGCATTGCACATGTGTTGGCGGGAAAAAGATGCTGTAGGACAATTTGTACACCATGTCAGTATCTTTTGCATTTTTGCAGCCCGGAGAAAAAATTGCCGACACCAGAAATATGCAAACACATACAGCGACGATTGAATACAACTTTCTCATCGTTCCTCCTCTCTTCGATGATCTGAATCATCAAAGCAAATAAATTGAATGATCATAGATATTGGCATAAGACAAACCAAGTTAAAATATATTGGAAACAAAGCAATAATACAAATAAATAATGAATTATTTTCAGTATGACGCAAAACCTCATCGATCACGCACCCGCAAAACACCTTGCAGATGAAGCGAAGCAGATTATAAAATTTGATTTTCCCCGAATGAATAACTATATTTGTTCGCAATCACTATCACGGCAATTTAGCAAGTCGCCATAGCGACATCTTGATGTTTAAAAAAGAGGCTGCCGCTCGATGAGATTATCAGCAGTGATTTTTCTGATTTTACTGACCCGTTACGGCTATTCACAGGAACCATTATCAATCAAAGTGAATGCGGCGATCACCTACCAAACCATGGATCATTTTGGCGCATCGGACTGTTGGTCGTTTCAAAAAATTGGCGCCTGGGAAAATGAATACAAAGAACAAGTGGCTGATCTCTTGTTTTCGCAGACCAAAGGAATCGGTCTTTCCGCGTGGCGATTCAATATTGGCGCCGGCATCAACAAAAACACAATCCAGCACCCCTGGCGTACCGTCGAGACCTTCGAGGTTTCAGAAGGAGTATACGACTGGTCACGTCAGGCCGAGGAGCGCTGGTTTTTACATGCCGCACAGGAACGGGGCGTTGATCAATTCATTGCTTTTGT
>RPQV01000339.1 GCA_003818595.1 Calditrichota bacterium | reverse complement strand
TTATCACCAATTCATCGCCGCACTTTTCGCCCAAAATCATTGCAGCATATTTATGATGACTTTTAAACAACGGATCGGAAAACAGGGAGAAGATATCGCTGCAGCCTTTCTCAGAAAGAAAGGATTGGTCATTGTTGAGCGCAATTTTCGCTGTCATGGTGGAGAAATTGATATCATTGCCCGCGAGGAGAGAGTGCTCATCTTTGTTGAAGTGAAAACGACTGCTGCCGGATCATTTGGTGATCCCCAGTTATGGGTTGATGAAAGAAAACAACGTCGTATTGGACATGCGGCCGATGTCTATTGTTACCAAAATGGTATTGAAGATACAGATTGTCGATTTGACGTGGTGGTGGTTAATCTGATGCGTTATCCGCCTGATATCCGCCATTTTATTGATGCTTTCTGGGTCGAAGAATAAGATGATGGAAACGATTTTGAATGGATGTCGTATAAAGACCATGCGAAATTTGAACCAAAAGGTCTGGATTGTCTTCAGCGAGATCGCCAAATGGGTTGTGATTGTATATCTGTTCTGGCCGCTCGTCGCCATGCAGAGTGCCAAGCTGCCTTTATGGCGAATGATGTTGGGGGTACTGTTGATGGTGATTTTTATCGGCAAGTTGTTCTATGATTATGTCCTGGATACTTTTAAAAAGAATCGAGAAAGGAGTCCATTGAGCCATCTCATTTCGATGGTCGTTTCGATCTCCATTATCGCCGTCATCATTGCCGGGCTGCTCATGCTTTTCGGTTATTATGCGCTTTCGCAATATCAGCAAGTGACGCCTCAGGAATGATTAGGCTTCTCAATAATTGTCCTTAACTCACTTCATTGTCGGCGGATGAAATAAGCCCGCCGAATCGGCGCCGTACAGTCCTGCATGATAGGTGCGGTCATCGACCAGCGGAAGAGCAGCTTCCTGTTCGTTTGTCAACAGACGAAATTTTCGAATCTCATCTAATTTTTGCGCGATATCTTCCAAGGGTTCATCATCGATCTCCCAGGGTGCGGGAAAACGGCTCAAGTTGAGCGGTGCGGTATATCCCCTCAGCGTCTTCTCACGCTCGATATTGAAATAGGAATCAAAATAAGAGATCACCAATTCACGCAAATTCCGATAAATGCAATCACGAAAACGCAGCCCGGCAAAATTGGATTTGGCGACTGCACCCCAATAGCCGCCCTGCTTAAATATGGCGAGCAGATGATCATCATCGCGATGGTTCGGAATCATGTCGACGATCAGAGGCGGGAAACCGATTCTCCTCAAAGCGTTCGCCGCGAACAATGCGCCGTCAAAACAGTGAGCGATTCTTTCCTTCATGACGCGCAAAGGGCAGCGATAGAAAGGATCCGCGCTATAGGTCAACGAGTCTAAAAACAATTGAATTTTGTGGGGCGTTGTAAGTGTGGACATGATTTGTCGTTCATCATCCGTGAGTCTTTGCTCGAATTGATCGTGTGGCGGCATCGTTATTCCTATTCACTTACTGTCAATGTGCGTCAAGAGGCATGATGGTTGTCGTTTTTTTCGGATTTCTTGCGTTCATTTGCATTTCAATGATCACGGCGTTGAATTTTTTGAATAATTCAAGATGTATCTGATGACCGTTTTCGCGGAAGCGGGTGAAAAGAGTACGATCACCTTCCGGCAGTCTTGAGAATGCATAGCGGCCGTTTTTGTCTGTTTTTGTTTTGGCGTTATTTTCTACCCAAAGCTGAAGTTCTGTCAGGGGATGTTTATTGTCGATATCAGTGATGATGCCTTCAATTTGATAAAATCCCGCGACTATAGCATTCTGCGACAGAACATGCGGCCTTTTCTCGCCATCGCAATACCACGAAAAAAGACCCATGATGACCAGGGTGAAGCCGATGATCAATCTTGACCAAGCGCGGTTCAATTTGAATGTTCGGTTCCCTCTGATTTGATATTTTACCCTTTGATAAAGCTTGTTCCTTTTCTTGATGATGGCTGAGGCCGAAATCAAACTCCAATCAGCCCGCAGCAGATTCTCGGCCGCCAGAATCAGATATCTGGAGTAGAGCAATGGAGTGACCTTGGAGCCCTCCACTGCTTCATCATCGCAGGTCATTTCTCGATATTCATTGATGCGGTCATTTAGCAGCCAGACAAGGGGATGAAAGAAGTAAATGATTTGACTGAGCATTTGAAGGGCGGTGAACAGCGTGTCCCATCGTTTGATGTGAGCCAATTCATGGCGCAGCAAAGCCTCCTGCAGCGTGGTATCGAGCAAAGGCCATGTGATTGGAACATAGATTTTATGGCGCCAACCGATGATCATCGGCACACTAATGGCTGTAGAACCATAAATCTCAATCAGATTATCATCAATCAACAAGCGATCGAGCCATGTTGCGTCCGCCAGTCGTTGTTTTAACCGCAGCGTTGCGCCGACTGATATGAAAAAAAAGATCGCTGCTGCAGCACTCCACGTGAGGAACAGAATGCCGCTTGGGGAAAGTTGCGCAGTGATAGTTGACGTTGTTGATGGATCAATCCAACCGATTCGCTGCGCAATCAAATGCCAGTGGACGCTGGAGGTGCTGAGCGGCAGAAACGGAGGGAGCAGGAGTTTTATCAATCCCAGCAGAGCGATGAAGTGCTTGAATCGTGCGGAGGTGTTTTTGATGAGGTGCAATATAAACAGCAACATCAATAAAAAAAGTGTATTCTGAACGATCATAGCGAGAAAATAGTTCAGCCACACTTCGCTCCATGTGTTGATGTTTTCAATCATTTATTTTTCCAACAGTTGACTCTCTTTCTCATCCAACAGTTTCTTGATTTTTCTGATATCATCGAGATTTAATTCTTCCTGGTCGATTAAATAGTTGGCCAAGGCAGGGACAGAGCCGTCAAAAACGCGGCGAATGAGATTTTTGGTTTCATGCTTAACAATTTCACTGCGCTCTCGAGTCGGGGTGTAAAAATTGACCAAACCGATTTTCTTGTGCACCAACAGACCTTTTCTTTCCAGCACATTCATCAATGTTTGAATGGTCGTGTAGGCTTTTTCTCCATTGGGATATCGGGTGGTCACGACCTCGCGAACTGAAGGTGAGTTCAATTTCCAAACAGTGTCCAGAATTTCCCATTCGGCTGGAGTAATTCTGATAGTAGTACTTTTAGTTCTCATTGAAATTCTCCATATATTAATATCCTAAAACTAACTGTATAGTAAATATATTAATTCCACTTCTTTAAGTCAAGAAAAAAAGCGATGCGCCGGGCAACTTTTCCTCTATTTTAGGAATTTGTTTTCAATCTCGGCATCCGGAAACGCGCGCTCATCAAAATTGATGAAAAGCATCCGAAACAAAACTGAGCACCTGCGGCAATGATGCGCGCCAATAGGACCAATTGTGTGCGCCATCGCGGATGCGGAATTCATGCGGGATTTCTTTCTTGCGCAAGGCGATGTGAGCGAGCGAATTGCCTTCGTAAAGAAAATCATCGTCGCCGCAGTCAATGTACCAGCGGACTGATTTAATCTGATCGACCGCAAGATTGTCAATCAGGTACAGGACGCTCTGACGTTGGTAGTATGCCTCGCATTGACTGTCAGAAATGTTTGCACTATTTTGGGGATCGTATCGCTTCATGCGATTTCTGACATCTTCCGGCGTCTGCGGCCCTGTGCCTGCACTCAAGGGACATGCTGAGGAGAAAAGATCCGGTTTGTGCAGCGCATAAATAAAAGTGCCTTCTCCGCCCATCGACAAGCCGGCGACCGCACGATAGCGTTTCTCGGCTTTGATACGATAGGTTTTCTCAATAAACGGCAAAAATTCTTCAAAGAAAAAATCCTCGTACCGCCATTCTCCCCACACATCATTAAAATAACCGCGGCGGCCAGTATTCGCATCCGGCATAACGATGATCATTGGGGTTGCACTACCTGCGACGATCGCCTGGTCGGCAATGTGCAGAACTTCACCAAATTGAACCCAGCCGGTCTGGTCATCACCCCCGCCATGAAGCAGATACAACACGGGATATGAACGCTGTGATGAATCATAATCCGGCGGCAAATAGAGTGCGTACTTGCGATCACTTTTTAAGATTTTACTGCTCATCGTGAGATTGTCGAACACCTTGCCGGTTTGTGCCCACACAGATATATTGAGCAATAAACAAACGGCCAAATTTGTCAATGTGATTTTTCTGATTTTGCAGTTCAACATGTCTCCTCCAGCTGATTTATGAAATACCTTTTTGTCCTTTTTGCCGCCTAACAAGCAGATGATTGCCGAAAGGGCGGTAGAAACAAGTTAATGAAATAGGTACTTTTGCATTGCCGTGAAAAGGGAGTGTTCCGTTATTTGGAAACCGTCCGGTATTTGCTGATCGATATTGATGATTTGCTGAATCGTTGAATAATCGCCGCTGATGGCGACCTGATACTCCTTCTTGGCTTCAATGGCAAGAGATTCCGGCGTTGGGTGGAAATGAAGAGAAGATTGTTTCTCCTCAAATGCTTTTTGATACTGATCAATCTGTTCACCCCGTAGATGCAGGACAGCTATGGGAGTCGTAAAATTCAGTGCTGCAATATCCGACCAACGCGTCACATTGGGAATGCACAATTCGTATTGGGATGGTGCACCTATACCGTACAGCGTGATATCGGAACCGGTTATTGATCGCATCGCTGCGGCAATTTTGCTTTCAATGGCTGCAGCAGTGATGTCCTGCTCACCCATTGCTTTACTGTCTCTGAACGCAGTTGACCATTTCCAGCGACTGTCAAAGTGACGCGTGGCAACAAGCTTTGTCGGTTTATCCTGAATGATTAACAGATCGACACCGCATGGCGAAT
>RPQV01000338.1 GCA_003818595.1 Calditrichota bacterium | reverse complement strand
TTTACAATCCTAATGACAAGGTTTATTTGGATCCCTTTGATCCCTTTGATTATATTCGCGCCTCGTTAGAAGAGCGGGAACCGAATGCGCGCACGGAAAACACCACATCATTCGGTCAACTCTCGCCGCGCATTGGCGTTTCTCATCCCATTTCCGACAAAACTGTTCTGCATTTTAATTACGGCCATTTCTTTCAGCGAGCCAATTTTGGCGATTATGGCGAGGGCACAGGCGGGGACAGCCCAAGTCAAAGAGTCACCGGTATCTTGAACACCTATTTGTTCAGCAATGAATTTGGACCCAGTGCGCCGTATAATCTGGGAAATCGCAATTTGAAGCCTCGCAAAACAGTGCAATATGAATTGGGAATTGAACGCAATTTTGGCGGTTTGATTGTGGATGCCACCGCATTTTATAAAGACATCACCAATACCATCCGCGATATTCGGGTGATTACCCTTGACAATGGCTTTTACATTACCACGGGGAATGCTGACTATGCTGACGCCAAAGGCGTCGAGTTGGCCATTCGAAAACCATTGACAAGTCATTGGGGCGGATACCTGAACTATACCTGGAGCACCGGTATTGCGGGGACATCCGGAGACCCGGAAGTGATTATTCCTCCAGGATCAACGGCGCAAATCAAATACCCAACGGATATCGGAGATGTTATTGTTTATGACCCTCCGCGACTCAAGTTTGGGCTTGTATTTTTAACGCCGACCACTTGGTCTGCTGTCGCCGGATTGTTTTCGAATGTGCAAATATCGATTGACTATCAAATTTATTACCCCCACGAACGAATCCCCAGCCATGTCCTGATTGCTGAACATAAAATTGTCCGTCCCCCTGATCGCAACGCGGATTTCCGTCTGCGCAAGGAATTCAAGTGGAAAAACCTGACGCCGGCTTTTTTTGTTGAAATGCGGAATATGTTCAATGATCAATGGATCAATCTGGAATTACCGTTCAATTCGGAATCAAGGATTGAATTTATCAATTCCAATTTAAGCGTATTTCCGGATCGGCATCCGAGCGGCGGACCTTTCCCGGACATTTTCCAATATCGTAATTTGCCTCGAACAATCGTGCTGGGTTTTTCAATGGGATTCTGAACTCATTAACTAAAGATGTGTGAGTTGGTCATGAATAAATTCAAAATGAATATACCTTTTTATCTGCCGGCGCTTTTATTCAGTTTACTGATGACGGTACAGTCATCTGCACAGGTGACTGCCACGCACACACGTGGAAAATTGTGGGAAAGTCTCGCTAATTTTGGCTTTATCGGTGACGGCGGCGCTTGGGATTATCAGCAGATTTCAGCCATTGGTCTCTATCCGGGATTCACCGGTTATACCTATCCCGATCATGAGGAGCGGGTATATCTGTGGCCTAAAGTGACGGCGAATTTTCATAATTTTCGCAGTGGACCCTGGATCTTTGCCAAGAAGGCGCAGACTCTGGTTCCGCCGGACTACCATGCGGAGGAACGCGATTTCCTCTTTTATCACGCCTCTCTGGCAAACGGAGAAACGGGTACCCTTTACAGCAATCCGCCTTTTAAAACAAGGAAAAACTTTATCGGCGCCGATGATTTTAATCCGCTCCTGCCGGAGGAGATGAACTATTCCTGGTTTCACACCGCGACCGGCATAACTGTCAAACAGCGTTCCATGACCTTTAGTTATCCTGATTATGATGATTTCATCATTTATGATTATATTTTCACCAATACCGGAGAACTCGCTTTCCCGGCCTTGAATGATACCAAGCAATTGACGCAGACGTTGAACGATGTCTATATTACCTTTCACAGCGGCATTCAGGTCTCGACGAAAGGCATCCTCAACTTTCACTATGATGAAAATCTGTTGGCCGGTGTGGCGCCGGGCGGAGGTTTTCTAGGCTGGCGGGCATCGGATGAGGGCAAGGGCGGTTTCATGAATTATTACGCTGTCGAGAATCAGGGCGCTGACGGCAAAGGAGTTCTCTATTATAGCCGCAATTATAACGGCGGACGAGAGCCGATTCCCAGCAGCATGGATCCCTATAAAATACGCAATAATTGGGAAAATTTCATTCGACTAAAATCCGATTGGTTGCCGGAGCTTCAGGACCCCGCTTGTTTTGGATTTGTGTTCCTCTATCGCACCCCTCCGCGGAATGCCGGGCCCGATCCCTTTGATGCTGACCCCAATTTTGTCAATGTATACAGCGACGAACGTGATAATTTCAAGAATAAAGAGGTCGATTTTGAAAACTTTGGCCTTGACCTCTTCAAAGTTAATGAAATGTTTGAATTTGCCACCCATAACTTTTTACCTCCCAATGAAGGCAATCTTTATTGTTGGTACACCAGCACGTTTGGTCCCTATACGCTTGCCCCCGGCGATTCCATCAGACTCATTCTGGCGGAGATTGGCGGAGTCATGGATTTAAAGCAGGTGGCTTTGGGGGATCCTGATAATTGGTATCCGGACAGCTCAATCACCGCCATTCGAAAAAATGCCGAGGCAGCGCGCAATGCAGTCCGTTGGGGTGTCGGCGGATATGAGGCAGGGATTCAGGTGGCCGCTGATGCGCCGGAACCCCCGCCTGCACCGAACTGCACCGCTGTCACTGTGTCGGCAGGTCTCGATACGCCTTTCATTGCTGTACGTTGGGATGCAACTGCCGAAAACGCGGTTATCAAGGATGGCGCCGGCAACGTCTTTTACGATGGCGCCTCGGATTTGGACGGGTACCGCATCTATCGTACATTTGATGAACGCGGCATCTGGTGGGATCCGATCGTAGACATACCGATCTCCGATTTAGGGAAATACTGGAATGCTGAAGAGAGCCAATACGAGTATTGGGATAAAAACCTGCAATTCGATTTCGAATTCAAATACTACGTCGAGGCTTACAACAGCGATCCCAAGAGTTGGACTTCGATTAATGGTTCTGTGGTTAATCAACTGGGAGAACTCGTCAGTGATGACTATAACCAGACTCCGTTGGTCGCTGCTCGACCCGGCCCTGCGGATTTGGCTAATGGGTGGGATGTCTTTGTGGTTCCCAATCCTTACGTGGAAGGAGATCCGGAACGCAGTTTTGGTGAACCCACACCCTATAAAATTGTTTTCCGCAACCTTCCGGAAAAAGCAACTATCAAAATATTTACGGTTTCCGGTGACCTGGTGAAGACGCTGAGCCATGGTCCTGACGAGATCGGCAATCTTTTCGGAAGTATCTCCTGGGATCAGCGTTCCGAAGCCGGATTGCATGTCGCCCCGGGGCTTTACATTTATGTGGTGCAGTCTGAAGTCGAGCAATACAAAGGCCAAAAGACATCCGGAAAACTGATGATTATTCGTTGATTTGAAGATTTGGGAATAATTGAATTTTGATAAAGTGAGGAATACGACATTGAAGAAAAATATCCTCATCTGGTCTCTATTGATTGGCCTGCCCGTAGCGGGATTTGCACAAACCCACTTTAATAAGGCCGGTCGTACTTCTATGCAGTTTTTGAAAATCGGCGTCGGCGCCCGATCAACCGCAATGGGGGAAGCATCCAGTGCACATCTGCAGACTGTCGAATCTGTTTTCAACAATCCTGCAGCAATTGCCGGCATTGATAATTTTCAAGCCGGATTCAGTTACACTCGATGGTTTGGCGATTTGAATGTCTCATCCGGCGCTGTCGGCTACAATATCCCCGGTTTCGGTGTGGTCGCGCTGAATTATGTTGCCATGGATTATGGAGACATTAGAGAGGCATTGACCACCAGTCCGACTGGAGGAGTCGATACTCGAACCGGCCGTACTTTCAGCGGGAATGACCTCTCATTGGGATGTGCATTTTCGCGTTGGTATACAGACAAGCTTTCCATCGGAGTGCAGGTCAAGTATATTCAGGAAGATCTTTTTACCTTTTCCAGTTATCTATGGGCGTTCGATGTCGGCAGCTATTATGAAACCGGATGGAAAGGTATTCGCCTGGCCATGAGCGCGCAGAATTTTACCCGGCAGGCGCGCTGGCTCTATACCAAAGAGGAGGAACAACAGACTTTTGAAATACCTCTGCTGTTCAGAGTCGGTTGTTCAATTGATTTATGGGGTGGACCGAAGCTTTTTCTTGGGGGAGATCCAATGCAGCATCGATTGACACTAAACATGGACGCTCTGCACACGAATGATTATGCTGAAAGGCTGAACCTCGGCTTGGAGTATTGGGCTTTTAATATGTTCGCCTTGAGAGCCGGTTATCGGTTTAATTACGATGAGGGAAATCTAAGTATCGGAACGGGAGTGAATCTGAATATCAGAGGAACATTGGTTCAGATCGACTATTCCTTTGTCAATTACGACTTTCTAGAATCGCCGCACCGTGTCTCTGCCATTTTAGAATTTTAAAATAGAGATTGAATGTAAATAGAAGAGAACAGCGGTTATTTCCTTACAATCGTATTCAGGCAGGCATACCTGCAAGTGCTCAATCCACAATTGGAGTTATTTATGCCTTTTTCACAGATTATTCTGAAGGGGATGAAATTGACCCCAAGCAATTTCAAGACGCCGCCCCTTGAAATGGGAATTCTGCCCTTCTGGTTTTGGAATGGCGATCTCGACAAATCGGAACTTGAGTGGCAGATGCGTGAATATTATGCGCATGGTATACGAGGCTTGTTCATCCATGGACGATTTGGACTTAAAATTCCCTATTTATCTGGTGAATGGTTCGATCGAGTAAAGTTTGTCGTTGAAAAAGCGAAAGAGATTGGGTTGGATATTTGGATTTATGATGAGATGAACTGGCCCAGTGGGACGGCGGGGAAGCAGGTGTTGCAACGCTATCCTCA
>RPQV01000337.1 GCA_003818595.1 Calditrichota bacterium | reverse complement strand
AATCGACGGTGTAGACTCCCGCAGCCTTGAATTCATCGACGCAAGTCTGCGAGAGTCGGCCGAGGAGATCAAATATCTCCAATTTCACCCTGCCATTATAAGGAATATGGTAGGTGATGTGGGTGCACGGATTGAACGGATTCGGATAGTTGGGCAGCAGCTTAAATCGGTCGGGGAGCTCATGACGAGACTCAACTGCCGATCCCAAGCCGAACTTGCGAATGCCATACCAAACAGTTTTATCTTTGTTCTGATCCAGCACCACGGTGAATCGGTTCGGGCTCGTTGCTCGATAAGAATAAACTCTCCCGCTTGGTGCGCCGATCGCATCGAGGGGATAGACTTGAATTGAATCCGCCTGTAGAGTGAATTCAACCGTGACCGCCAGCGGCGCCATGAGCGTGGGGGCGGATCCCCATTGGTTGTGCACGGTGATCGAGCCGTCCCATTTCATGTCGCTGTTCTGAACTCTCGACGAGAGGGTGAAGAGCGAGCGCGTGCCGGCAATGAGCGAAGTATCCGAAAGGCTCACCCAGGTCAAGGCGCCGAAATCGCTGCCGTCGATGAGTTTCAGGGCGCCGATGGTGGTGTTTTTGAATTCGGAAAAGAATCCGGCAGCGGCGACGAACTGATCGGTTTGCACCTGTAATAGTCCGTTCGTATTCCATTCGATTTCATCCGTATCGCTGATGTAGGGATTGGTCGGCTCTGCCGGAAGCAGCGCAGGATCGAAATCCGCTGCACTGGCGAATGATCCCGTCCGCACAGCATGCTGCAGGGCGATTTTATGAGGGAACAATCGCGGGCCGGCCCACCAGCGGTCATCATATTTGGGGAGGTTGAGGATGTCGTTTTCACTGTAATTGATCAAGATGGTTTGTTGCGCCGATTGAATGAGTCCGGAACGAAATGCCTGCGCACAGGAGGGCATGAGCGCCATCATCGCCGTATTGCGGTGTTGGGCAAAAAAGCCGTTGATAAAATCCGTTTCCCAATCGTTGTAACTGCTGGGATAATCAAAAAACATTAGGCCGTCCGCATCATGAAACGCGCTGTACGTGGTTAAAAAGAGAACGCCTTCAGTTTGGTAACGGTTGGGAAAGGCATGATTGTATTCGCTGATCGTGAAGGGCTTGCCGGCAACAGCAACGCCGGCCAAAAGACCAACAATGGCGCCTCCCGCATCATCCCGCACCATGGGCGTGTTGTTGATGAGCCAGTCGTACGAATCCCAGGCGACGTTCGGGAATTGCGGATGATCCCAATAGGCGTGATTGTCAATATAGTCCAGGCGGGATTGAACAGCCAGGTCGGCTGGTCCGACATTCCAATTGGTTCCGACAATGGGCGCCTTGACTCCCAGCGTATTCTTTAAAAAGGAAGCCATCTCACTGTAATAGTGATTCTGGGTGCTGATATAAAAGTCGGACATGTCTTTGACCCGCGGGTCTGAATAGCTGACGCATTCGGAAAAATTGATTCGTTTCACGGTTTCGGCTTCCAATGATTCGTCATCGGCGAGTCCTTTGATCGCGCTCGGATACAGTTGAATTTCGTCGAACCAATAGGCGCCGATAGCGCCGCCGAGAGAATAAGAGAGACGAATGGCCTTGGTCACGGTGGTTGATGCCAGAAAACTGAATTGAAAGGTTTTCCACTCGCTATTCAGATCGATACTGGTGCTGTAAAAGACTGTCCACGGATCGGTGTCTTGTTGAATGGCGATCGTGATATTCTGCGGCGCGTTCGCTCGAGCGGCAAAACTGACGGAATAGAGCGAGTCCTTTTTGATGGTGATGCCGATTTGTTTCCACTGGATATGCCAGTTGGTACCGGTGACCTTGGTGACATTGATTTTGGCGCATTTATTACCTTTGAAAGCTTGTGTTTCATCAATCGCCATAGTTGCGGCAGCGCCGTTGTGTTGTTCCATCTGCCAATTGCGGCTGATCGGATCCGTTTCAAAACCGCCGTCCTTGATCTGTTCGCCGGCGCCGGCGGGACGAATACCCTGACTCCAGGCTGATCTCAGCGTTTGGGTATCGGGATACTTGGACTTTAAAAAGTCATGCCATTGCTGGTCCAACATGGCGGTATGATGTTTGGTCAGCTTGCCGCCTTGGGTAAAGGGCGCCAGATCATCATCGCGCCACATGCGGTAGAGCGAGTTCTCATTGGTGATTTCGACCACTGCCATGACCGGATCGTTGACGAGGGCAAGACCGGTATAGGGATTGGTGTGGGTGAGCAGCTGTTGGGCGAATTCTTTATGCAGTTCCAGAATGTGCGGATCGAAAAGTGAGACGCCCTTGCCGAAATCCGGTATCGAATCCGCATCCACAACGCCGTCCACTTCTTTGACCGTGCGGCTGACATGGAGATTGATGTCGGCATAGATGCCGTTCTGTTTGAGGAAATAGATGAAATTTTCCAAGCGATCGAGCGTTTCGGGATTTAAATGACGCGTGTCCTGATTCGGTTCGAACAGGCTGTGTTGGCTCCAGCCGTTGTCCATATGATGGAAACGAACCAGGTTATAGCCCATCTTGCGCAGTCGGCCGGCAATATACCAGGCTTTCGCTTGGGTTGGAAAAGCGCCTTCGATGGTGCAGTTGGTGCCGAAGAAGCGGATGCGCTGACCATTGAGCGCAAAGTGACCATCGGGAGAGATCGAGATAAAGGCATCATCGACAATCGGCACGATTGGGAATTGAGGCAAAAACTCTTGTCGTGTGGTATCGTTCGGAGGAAGGTAAAAGGCAAAGCCGTTGGTAAAGTTTTGACCAAAGACAAAAGAGGGGAGAAAAAACAACAGGCATAAAAGATATGGATGTTTCATGGCTTGCTTTCCTAGTCAATGATTGTTTGGACGAGCTTTTCGAAGGTTTGCAGCCTTAAAAGGTTTCAATGCTTGGTTAAATGTAAGCAGCTCTGCATTGAAACACAAGGGAGAAGAGGAAAATATTCGGGCTGATGAATTTTTATCAAGGGACATACCATGTTGTATCGATGTTTCAATCGCAGATTAATACCCGAAAAATCGCTGGCGCCATAAATTTGTAAACGAATTCATTATTATTTGATCTTTAAATTAATCAATTGACAAAAAACACTCGAGCATGTATATTGAATTTGATGAATAGAAATACGAGTCATATGAAACGCATCGTCTTACTGATCGAAACCTCGCGCGAGTTCGGCAGACAACTGATTAAACGATTGAGAGAAAGGAGGAATCAAAAAGTAAACAGGTGGACACGCTCAATGGCCAATCATAGGGAGTGAAAAAATTCAGCATGGGTGAAATTCATTGACTTGACGAAAGGAAGGGAAAAAAAGAAATTGATTTACTGTGATCATCGTTACATTTTTGCATCCAATCAATTTATAAAGGAGGAGCATCATGTGTCGAAAACTTTATCATTTATTGTTTTACGTTCTGATGTTGGTCTTGACCGGAAGTCTGGTTGCCCAGGACCCCGGCACGGATAATCTGAAACACTTGTGGACCTTCGAGGACGGTACTCTCAATGACAAGATCGGTGTCGCTCATGGTCAATTCGCCGGAGATAACGCATTTGTGGAGTTTGGCGACCTTGTCACCATTCCCAATGCAAGTGGTATACCGGACTCATGGGTTGAATTGAATGGCGGTGATATTGATATAGGCTCTTACAATGAGGTTTCGATTGCAGCCTGGTTTACGCCGGCTCTCGAAAATACCCAGTGGAACTCACTTTGGTTTTTTGGCGATGATGGAGGCGGTTTAGGTATGGGTTCCGATGGTATCTGCTTCCAAGCCGCCAGAGGTGACGACGTGGCGCGTTTCTGGATTACAACCGGTAGTCAATCAGCCCCGTATAATAATGAAGATGCTGTGGTTGATGTGATCGAATATAATGACCTCGCTTTGCATCACGTTGTCTGTGAGATCAGCAGCGAGGGTGATCAGGGCACACTCAAGATGTACCATAACGGAGTATTATTGGGCGCCAATCCGTGTGTAGCTAATCCTGCGGCGGGAAAGGATAACGCCATCTGGAATATCAGCCCGAACTTTGCTCGTTTTGCTCACAGCTGCTATGCAGCCGATTATCCCTATACGGGCTATATTCATGAGATAGCGATGTTCAACAAAGCGTTGACCGACGAAGAAGTCGCTTTTCTTTTTAATGCTGGCGTGAACGCATTCCCGACTTTGGTTGAAAACAAGGCGCCGCTGCTTCCCGAAGAATTCAGTCTGTCACAAAACTATCCCAATCCCTTCAATCCCTCAACACAGATCAGTTATTCTCTGAAAGAGAGTGAGTACACAAAATTGACTGTTTTCGATCTGTCAGGTAAAGAGGTGGCGACGCTGGTGGACGGCTTGCAGAATCCAGGTCAGCACAACATCACGTTCAGCGCACAAGACTTGACCAGCGGAGTCTATTACTACCAATTGCAGACTGAGACAGGCACATTGGCCAAAAAGATGATCTTGATGAAATAAGGAAAAGCTGCTGTATTATTGACAATTTCGGCTTGTTTTTGCAATGAATGCCGGAACAGATACTTGCTCCGGCATTCATTTAATCTGACATCAGCCGAGAGTATTGGTCTATCAGAAACAGTTAGGCGTAATGCATGAGACCCGGCTATACCCAATCAAGCGTCTGCTAATCATTATGACAAAACAAATAATTGCAAAAAAGCAAGTCAGGCTGACCAAATTCAAAAAAACTGTTTTCAGTCTTGTTCTGGCAATATTGCCAATCTGTATTCTGTCAATAGGAGAGTTGTTTTTACGTTTTGTCAACTATGGCGATAACCCAAACCTATTTATCAACAATCCGTTGGAAAACTATCAGGAATTTCAAATCGTT
>RPQV01000336.1 GCA_003818595.1 Calditrichota bacterium | reverse complement strand
GGCCTGCTGCAGCAAATCCAATCCTTCGGCGACATCGATGGCGCGCGCGTGGCCGTATTTAGATAGTGACTCGGCAGAGCTGTTAAACGTCAGACAGATATCCATCGGTGCATCACAAGACTTGTCCAAGTGCTCCATTTTGTGCCGGCAGTAACAGACGCCCACGGCTCGATGAGAGGCGGTCTTTACCACTTCCGATGCGCGTTCATAATCCAAAACATGAAGCGCATTTTCGCTGCTCAGCACAGGTTCATGCACAAACGTTCGTCCGAGGTGCGTTTCTCCGTCAATGAACAGACTCTTGATGAAATCCTCTTCGACATTCATATATTGATAAAATAATTCCGCCAGCCGCTTTTGATCAATATCATCCCGCAGCCGCATCATTGAAAACTCGAAAAAACCCGCCATGGGCGGCGGCATCACGTAAACCGAATGGCCATCGCGTTCCACATCAACCAATAAGGCTCGACTCGCCAATTCGTCCAATAGTTTTTGCGTTTCCAACAGACTCTTATTCCACACTCTGCTCGCCTTCTCAACCGTAAAAGGCTTGATGGGCAATTTTGCCACCAGTTCAGCCTCCTGTTCGCTGAAGAGAATTTTCAGAATTTGGGACAAGGTCTCTGATGGAGGCGCTCCTTGGGGGAATCGGTTCAAACGCTCGGTCAATTCTTTATACGAGGATTTCAGTGTATGATGAGCCATGGATCATCCTTTCCCTTCTGACTTGATCAGCCTCAATTCGCGAACTTGCAATTCGATAGATATTGTCACCACCGCCGACAACACGCATTAAACAATCAATTTCAAAATATCATACAATGGTTAGCGGGCAAATTGGGAATGATAAATACGTTCTGCCTGACTCTTGATCATCTGCTGTATTGAAACGGGCGAAATGAATTCGGCGGCGCCTGAAGTAGCACAAACCAAGGCGCCAACGGCGTTACCCAACTCGCAGGCAGAACGAAGCGATTCACCGCGCAATAATTGATGGATAAAAGCGGCTGCAAATGCATCGCCGGCGCCGACAGAATCGACCATCTTCACCCGATAGCCCGGCACGTACACCTCCTCGCCAAACTGCGATTGGGCAAAAACGCCATATTCCCCCAGTGTGACGACGACATAATCCAATCTCCAATCTGATAATGCAAATGTGCAGAAACGGGGCAAAGAAGTAATAGAGACACCTCGCCAACGGCACAACCATTGGGCCTCGATTTCATTGAGTTTGAGGATATTAGCCTGTTCGAGAGAATAGAGAATGGTGTTATTGTTGTAACAATCCTGCCGCAGATTGAGATCGACCAATCTTACCGCTGTCGGTGCCAACTGCAATAATTGGCGCAGACAATTGCGCGATATCTCATTGCGTTGGATGAGTGTTCCGAAATAGAGACACTCTGCTTGGTGCAGCGCATTGACAAAAGAGTCATGAAAATGAATAAAATCAAAAGCGACCGGCTTTTTAATCTGATACTCCGGGGTCCCTTGATCATCCAGTGTGATTTCGACAGTACCGGTCGGATGATTGCCGTCCTGCTGCACCCAGGATGAATCCAGCCCCAGTTTTGTCATGTGTGTGAGAGCGTCTCGGCCAAGCTGATCTTCCCCAACGCGGCTGATGAACAGCGCCTCATCGCCGAGCGATTTCACCCGATAGGCGAAATTGAAGGGAGCTCCACCGAGGGTACGCTTGTGCTGAAACATATCCCACAAGATTTCGCCGAAAGCGACTATCTTTTTCATTTGATCGTTTTCAGGTATTTCAAATACTCAGAATCTGTACTCAATATCAGGGTGCTGGTCGAATCGATCGTTCGGCGATAACTCTCCAGCGTCTGCAGAAAGCTGTAGAACTCCGGATCACGCGAAAAAGCCGAGGCATAGATTTGTGCGGCTTCGGCATCTGCCTTGCCCTTGATCTCCTGTGCTGTTCGATACGCCTCGGAATCAATTTTCTGCAGCTCTTTTTTGACTTCTCCATCTATTTCCGCTTTTCGACCCTGGCCTTCGCTGCGGTACAATTGCGCAATGCGCTTGCGTTCAGAAATCATGCGGTCGAACACTTTTTGCCGGACGTCGTCGTTATAATTAACCTGCTTGATGCGGATATCCAACACCTCAATGCCGTATTGCGGCACCGTCTGTTGCACCTTTTCTAAAATCGCCCGGGTGATACTCAAACGCCCTTTTTCGATTTTCAACGAGTCCTCCAGAGCCGCTAAATCGGTTTCACCCTCTGATAAAACCGACATGGTGCGGTTCGAGTTGCGCACCACTTCGATCAGCATATTTTCGCTGATAAAATCGCGAGTGATACCATCAATGATGTCGTCGAGACGACCGAGGGCATTGCGTTCGTTGTTGACCGACTGATAGAAATGCAGAGGATCTTTAATTCGCCAACGGGCAAAGGTGTCGAGCAGTATGTATTTTTTGTCTTTGGTTGGAATCTCGTTGCGGTCGCCGTCCCATTCCATAATTCGCTTTTCAAAATAGGTGACCTTTTGAATGAACGGCAATTTGAGATGCAGTCCGGCTTTCAGTTTTGGTTTGCCAATGGGTTGTCCGAACTGGGTGATGATCGACTGCTGCGTTTCAGTAACAATATAAACCGAGTCAAACAGAAGAATGAGTGCCAACAGCACCAGGACGATGCTCAGAGTATTCCCGATTCTTTTCATCGCGCACCTCCCTGCTGATTGAGCTGAAGCAGCGGCAAAAATGTTTTTAAATCTTCATCAATGATATATTTTTTATCGACGTGCATCATCACCTCACGCATCATTTCGAGGTAAAGTCGACGTTTGGTGACATCCTGAGCACGGGAATATTCGCGCCAGATGGCGAGAAATTTTTGCGCATCTCCCTGAGCGCGATTGACGCGGTCGATCGCATATCCTTCTGCTTCAAGCACAATTTCTTCAGCCTGTCCTTTGGCGCGAGGGATGGCGCCATTATATGCCTGCAGTGCCTCATTAATGATGCGTTCTCTCTCCTGCCGCGCCTCGTTGACCTCGTTAAAGGCGGGTTGAACGGGGATCGGAGGGTTCACATCCTGCAGATTGACGGTGACAATATCAATACCAGTATCATATTCGGTCAGCAGTTCCTGCATCATGCGGCCGGCCTCTTCGGCGATATCCTTGCGTCGCAGGATGATCACTTCATCAACACTGTTGTCGCCGACGACCTGGCGCATGGTCGACTCGGAGACATAACGGATGGTCGCCTCCACATCGCGCACGTGGAACAGATAGGCGACCGGATCTTTGATGCGGTATTGGACAATCCACTCCACCAAGGCAGCATTGAGGTCGCCGGTGAGCATCATCGATTCGCTGGAAAAATCAGCCGTCGAGTCCTCGGTTTGAATGCCGGGTCACACAGTCCGCAATCCCAATTCCTCCTTGAAAACGCGCTGCACCTTGACTTTTTTCACCGTATCGATGCCCCCAGTCATTTTGAGGTGCAGGCCGGGGTCGGTGGTTCGGACATATTTGCCGAAACGTTGAATGACGCCGACCGCGTCGGCATCAATGGTATAAAGTGAGGTGACGAGGATGATTAAAATGATCAGACCTGTGGCGAGATAACCCAGCATCCGCTTGTCCACCTGCGGTATGTCGATGAATTGTCCGCCGAAATTGATTGTTGTTTTGCGCATGCACCCATCCTTTTATGAGATATTAACTCTCTACTTTTAGCAAATATCATTGAAAAACGCAAGCTTTTTCGTCTAGGTGTTCGGGGCGGGAGATCAAAGTCAAGCATTTGAAAGGAGAAAGTCTAAAGGTCAAGCGTCTGATGAATGCTATTCCGATTGGACATGTCGCTGCAGTGAATGGCAGAGATAAAGGGAGCGGCTTCACTGAACAACCAATGGTCGTTCTTGTTTCCTATAGTTTAATGAACTGAATATTCCTTCCCCGTCCAACATCTTTGAAGATCAAGCCGCTGATCTTCCTTTTCGATTGTCTCTGAAACTCGACGACGCCGATCTGGTTGACGAAAAAGCGGTCGCCTTCCAGGTGATTCAGCACTGCATGGGGATCGATGCCGGTGATGTGTTTAAACGTTTGGGGCAAATGGATGATCAATTGGTTGTTATCGACCGTCACCTCATAAACGACATTGAGCTGCGGCTGGAAGTATTTGCCGATCAAGAGCGCCTTTGCCTGCTCAGTGAGCTCTGCGGCTGAAACCTTGCGTATTCCCTTGGGATTTTCTCCGTTCTGATGCCAGATGATTTCATTGACTGCTCCCTGAGTATTGACAAAGGTGCATTGAGCATCGAATTCTTTGAGGAAAAACTCGGTTTCACTTTCAGGAACCATGCGGAAACGCGGCGCTCCGGGGATGAGCAGCCATAACGTGTCGTTTTTAGCCTCAAAGGAAAGCTTCATACCGTCCGGAAACTGAAAATCACCCATATAATCGGCATAAATCTTGGGATCGATTTTCGCTTCCACCCGTTCCTTTTCGGGCTCGAATTGCAGCTGTGCCTTGAGCAGCGAATCTGCCGTCTGCATGCAGACTTTCCAGATGTCGATGTTCTCGGTATTGAACATTGCCGTTACAGCAAAATTGAGATCGGGAAAAATCGTATTGCGGGCCAGAAATCCGTTGGTATAGCCGCCATGCTCGGCAATTTTCCTCCCTTTATATTTCCAGATTTTAAATCCATAGGTGTAGCGAATGGTGTCGCCGTTAGTCAGTATGTCTGAAGGATTAAACAATTGATCTCTGATTTCCCGCTGTTCCACTGGCGGATTAAGCAAAAACATATTCCAGAGCAGCATGTCATCGATTGTTGTATACAGATTCGTAGAACCAATGATGTATGACGACAAGGCATTTCTG
>RPQV01000335.1 GCA_003818595.1 Calditrichota bacterium | reverse complement strand
AGGTCGAGCAGGAACTGATCTCCGAAGGATTGCCGATCGATGAGGTGCTCAAGCTGTGCGACGTGCATTCGCAGGCGCTCAAAGGTGTGGTCAGCGAAAACAAGATGAGCAGTGTGGCGGAAGGTCATCCGGTGCATACATTCATTCAGGAAAATCGTGCGCTGCAGATGGAAATTGCCGAACTGGAGGCACTGTTTCGTAGGGCAAAGGAAGAGAACACCGCAAATCTGATCAACAGTTTTAAAATACATTTTAACCGTCTCACCGATGTCGACAAGCATTATCGTCGCAAAGAAAATCTGCTATTCCCCTTTTTGGAAAAACTGGGCATCACCGGCCCTCCGGTGGTCATGTGGGGCAAACATGACGAGATTCGCGAACAACTGAAAGCGGTTTACGAAGCTCTGAATGCCCCCGGCGAGATGAGCGGAGAGGATATCGAGTCTCTGATCGAATTATTACTCAAACCGACCATGATCGTCATTGAGGAGATGATTTATAAAGAGGAACAAATTCTCTTCCCGATGTGCCTCGAGCGTTTTATCGACAGCGACTGGCTGCAGGTCGACCGCGACTCGATCGAGATCGGATTCTGCCTCTATGATCCGCAAGTCAAGTGGCAGCCCGCTGCCCCGATCGAAATCATTGAAGAGCGGAGCGCAGAAGGACGCATACAACTGCCCAGCGGCAGTTTCACCATCGAAGAGTTGACCACCATGCTCAATACCCTGCCGGTGGACATCACCTTTGTGGACAAGAATGACAAGGTGAAATATTTTTCCCAGGGCAAGCACCGCATCTTTGACCGCAATCGCTCGATCATCAACCGCGATGTGCGCATGTGCCACCCACCCTCCAGCGTGCACATTGTCGAGCAGATCATCAGCGATTTCAAAAGCGGCAAGGAGAGTCGGGCGCCGTTCTGGATTCAGATGAGCGGCAAGTTTGTGCACATCGAGTACTTTGCCATGCGCAGTGATCAGGGCGAATACTTGGGCACCTTGGAAATGTCGCAGGAGCTGACCGCATTACGCGCGCTTCAGGGCGAACAGCGGTTGTTGTCCTATGCCAAAGATGAGGTGAAATCATGACCAAATTGGAGATAACCCCGAACACCAAAATATTTGAACTGCTGCAAGTCCATCCGCAATTGGAGGAAAAGCTGATCGAATGGGCTCCGATCTTTGAAAAACTGCGCAATCCTTTCCTCAAAAGGACCATCGCGCGCGTCACTTCGCTCAATCAGGCCGCTCAAGTGAGCAATATGCCGGTCGCAGAGCTGGTCAACCGACTGCGCGCTGAAGTGGGACAGGAACCACTGCGGATGAATGTCGAACAAAAGTCAAGCTTAGAGCCCCCCTATTGGTTCAAGAGCGGCACTATCGTCAGATCCATCGACGCCCGGCCGATGCTGGAACGCGGTGAACATCCGATTGGACTGGTGCTGCAGGAAGTAGAGTCGCTCAAGGAAGGTGAAATCCTTGAGCTGATCACCGGCTTTGTGCCTGCGCCGCTGATTGAAAAGGTTGAGGCCAAAGGGTGTCACAGCTGGATGCTTCAGCGCGCAGGGGAGTTTAAGAACTATTTTTGTCGAAAGAATTGAGCGATTACCCCGCCTGACGCATACTGGTGCAAAACCAGTGTGCGCCGGGCGGATTGTTTCAGGGTTTGTTCTTCTTTTCCGCTTGCCACCACGTTTCCCCCGCCTCGGCATCTTGTAACTCTTTGCCGCTTATCTTTTTCAACGCCCAAGCGGCCGCGCGGCGGACAGATCCAATACTGCCCCGCAACGTAGTTATCAAAGGCTCCACAGCACGCGCATCGCCGAGTTCTACTAACGCCCCGGCAGCCACGAAACGGTCAAACCAATCGTCGCTTTTTAGATCAATTAAAAGCTGCTGGAGATTTTTTTCGTCATACGTTTCGGTCTGTCGGCTCTAAAAATACTCATTCGCCGCCAAAATCATAAGCAGCGTACAGCATACCTTCCAGCGTAAGTTCATAAAATCTCCTCCGATGGTTAAAGTACATGCCGCGACTGTCGGAATTCAGTATTGCACAACGGTCAGAATCCGCTTATCCTTTAGTTGTAATAACGCGCCAACTGGTCAGGGGAATTTCCCTATTCTCTCAGATCGAGCTGGCTCATTCTTTCAGAGGCGTACGACAAGCACACAGCTTTCCGTCACGCCCGGAGAATCTGCACTATTTTTTCAATAACGCTTTCAGTCTTTTCATGGTTGAGGCGCCCCATTGAATAGAGAACGATGGAGTGGTCGGCAGTGAAGATTCTGTTAGGGCGGACGTTGCTCGCAACTTTCAAAGCTCCAGCGGCAAAATCAGTCTCTGTAAGAGGGACTGCAAACCTGTCTGCAATATTCTTGCTGGTAATCTGACAAAGAATCAGGTCATTCCCCGGAAGAGCGGCCACAACAAGGGCGGGGCGACGTTTTGCCTGGCTGAGATCAGAAAATGGAAAAGGAATAACGACCACCTCGCCTTTTATAAATCTCCCCATGCGTCATCCTCCTCGGGCAAAAGCCAATCCTTCTGAAGTGACGATTCGCTTGCCATCGTGATTTCAAATTGCTCCCGGCGGCGTCTGTATTTGAGGTATTGGATAAACTCCAACACATCATTCAAATGATCAGGAATGTCCTCAACCTCTTTTATAATGGCCTCTTTTTGTGTCATTTTGAACTCCTGCTAAAGGTGTTGACGCATAATTTTGCACAATAAAATTAAAGTAGAATTTGTTCAAAAAGCAATTAATATATTTTGCATGGGCAAGAGACTTCGGAAGTCTCTTCGAGTTGCACCTCACACCCTATCCCTTGCGCCGACGGCAATAGAATGGGTCGATGGCAAACCTGCTCTACGAAAATATTTGCTGGGGAAAATAAAAGTTGTATATTCAAGGTGAAAAAATCATGACCAGCAGAAGCCTGCCTTTTCCCGAAAAGAAACGGCTGCGAATCATTTTATAACCTATGAACAGGAGAAATATAAATGCAGAACAATGATTTGCCTGAAAAAAGCGGCGAAACCACCCGCCGGACATTTTTAAAGGGTGCAGCAGTGACCTCCCTTTTCACAATTATACCCCGATCCGTGCTGGGCAGGGGTCAAGCAGCGCCCAGCGATCAATTGAACATCGCCTGTGTCGGCATCGGCGGCATGGGACAAAATAATGTTGAGGCGTGTGCGACGGAGAACATTGTCGCGCTGTGCGACGTTGACGACGTCTATTCAGCCGACGTTTATACCCGCTATCCCCAAGCCAAGCGATACAAAAATTACCGCGTCATGCTCGAACAGCAGAAGGATATAGATGCCGTGATCGTCGCCACTCCGGATCATACACACGCAGTGGTGGCCATGGCTGCTATTCAAATGGGGAAACATGTCTATGTGCAGAAACCATTGACGCATTCGGTTTATGAAGCCCGTATGCTGACGGAAGCGGCGAGAAAGTACAAGGTCGTTTCACAAATGGGCAATCAGGGACATTCCGGCGACGGCGTACGAAACATCTGCGAATGGATATGGGACGGCGCCATTGGGCCGGTGCGCGAGGTGCATGCCTGGACTAACCGGCCGGTTTGGCCGCAGGGTATCGAAGTCAACAGACCGACTGAAATGATCGAGATCCCTTCAACCCTTGATTGGGATTTATGGGTAGGTCCGGCGCCGATGCGGCCATTTCATCCTACCTATTTGGCGGGTAAATGGCGCGGATGGTGGGATTTCGGCACCGGTTCACTGGGCGATATGGGTTGTCACATCCTCGATCCGGTTTGTGCGGCGTTGAAATTGAAGTATCCGGTCAGCGTCGAGGGCAATATCTCCACCTATTGGGAGAAATTCTTCGAACAGACCATGCCGAAAAATGAAATGTATCCGCGTTCAAGCGTCATCCGTTTCAAGTATCCGGCGCGCGAAGAGATGCCCGAAGTGAAAGTCACTTGGTACGACGGCGGCATGCAGCCTCCCCGTCCGGATGAATTGGAACAAGGACGAATCATGGGCGACGAGGATGGCGGCGTCATCTTTGTCGGCGATAAAGGCAAAATCATGTGCGGTTGCTATGGGAAAGGCCCGCGATTGATACCGGAAACCAGCATGCAGGCTTATACCCGTCCCGAACCCTCCATCACCCGCATTCCCAATGGTGAAAGCGGCCATGAACAGGACTGGGTCAGAGCCTGCAAAGGCGGAGAACCGGCCTGTTCCAACTTTGACTACTCCGGGCCCTTGACGGAAATGGTGTTGATGGGCAACCTCGCGGTGCGTTTTCCCAATGAACGCCTGCTGTGGGATGGTGAAAAGATGGAAATCACCAACAATGTGGATGCCAATGCGTATGTAAAGCGTCAATACCGAGAGGGTTGGACGCTGTAACAATTTGCATTTCTGAAACAGACTTCCGAAGTTTTTACAGCTTCGGAAGTCTAGCTATAAAAAGGTTGAACAACCTACCAGATTTGCTCGGCGGGTTGATTTGAGTTGATGAAAGGCAAGACATCAGATGAACCCTAAAAATTTCACATCAAAGAAATGGCTTCAAATACAGGCACAACGGATGAAAAACATGTCTTTATGCTTGTCGGCCCCCAAAATCCCGCGCGCGATGATTTTTTTCATTATATCAGTTTTCTCGACGATTTGGTTTCTCATTCGCGTGATTCCAAAACCCAGCCGCGCCGCGTACCCGTGCATGCGAATTGCAGCGCCGATGATGTCTTCTCTGTTCATATGGGCGGCTTCGCTGTTCACCACTGCTTTTACGGTTAAAAAAGCCAAATCTCAATTCACAGGCAACCATTATTTCAAAGCCGGTTTGCTTTCAATCGCCGCTGTTTTGACTGCATTTCTATT
>RPQV01000334.1 GCA_003818595.1 Calditrichota bacterium | reverse complement strand
GACGTGCTGCGGAAAGGCGCCTCAAACTCATTATTATGCACTTGAATACAAGCTCTTAAATGAACCGGTCTCTCTGAGCCCTTTGCCTGTATTCATTGAAAAATTTGCTGCTTATCCGTTAATGGATCAGGACAATCTGCTTTATAAAACGTCTCCGTTCGAGTTCAAACTGGATGCCTATCGTCGCTGGGTATTGCCCCCGCATGCGATGCTTACTCAAAAGGCGGATGAATACTTTAAGCGGCGACCACTTTTTTCCGAGGTGCTGCATAAAATCCCCTCGGATCGCGCCTGTTATTTACTGACCGGGCGCGTGATGCATTTCGAAGAGATTGATTTTGGCGGGCAGCGAATAGCTTTCGTCTCCATTTGGTTTGAGACCTTTAATTTGAAAAATGATGCGCTGATTTTATCCGAGATCATCGAAAACAAGAGTCCCATCGAGGGAGATGATGCCGAAGCCATTGTCGAGGCGATGAGCAAAGCCACCGCGTCTGTATTTGATGCGCTGGCTCAGGCCCTGAGCAGCCGCTTTGCCCGGAATCTGCAATGAGGGCTCGTTGCAGGAATGTCCAACTTGCTTGTCTCCTTCGAATTATCTGATTTCCCTAAATGTCTCGCACGGACACGAAGAATAAAATATCAGTGATTTCTTTCTTTTTGCTTTGCGTTGTTTGAGCCTCATATCTCCTCCAAGTGTAACTATTATTTCCCTCGTTCCCATGCTCCCCAGACTGTGTGAAAACGCATCCGATCTCGGTGGCTGAGCGAAGTCGAAGCCCCTCTGCATCCGGGACGCGAAGCACAGCTTCGCACCCTATTTCCGTCCCAAGCTGGCAGACTGTGTGAAAACATTAAATAGCCGCACCCTGAGCAAAGTCGATGAGGGCTAAATTAATTAAAATCGGGCTTCGACTCCGCTCAGCCACCGAGGTAGGGGGCGTTTTCACACAGTCTGGGGAACCTAGGACGGAGATGGCTGAGGGAAACTTGGGACGGGGAATAACGGCGATATCAGGCTCACGCCAAGAGCTCCAAAACCTCGCAGGGAGCAACAGGGAGAGAAAATTTGGTTATTTCTCCTCTTTGTGTCCTTGTGTCTCCGTGCGAGGGCATTATTAGCGATTTTTGCGGTTTCTGCGTGCGAGGTCATTTTTTAGGATCTCCAGGGTTTCTAAGAAAAAGATTGCCAATCATCATTGTTTTTATTACTTTTTATCAAATTGATCATGCCATTACAGGAGATATTATGTCCGCTGGTGAACAAAATCGGAAAAAGAAACAAGGCAAACTCACGATTCTCGCCGAATTCTGGCAGTTCATGCGCGTGCGCAAAAAGATCTGGCTTGCGCCCATTGTCGTCGTCCTGCTCCTCTTGGGATTGCTGGTTGTGCTGACTGAAGGTTCAGCCATTGCTCCCTTTATCTATGCCTTATTCTAATGAAGTTCATCGGAAAAGAGATGCGTCTTTTCCGCAAATGCTGCTTGAATGAATTCATGTAAAGATGGGGAACATTATGGCGCTTGTGGATTACATTATCGTTGTGGCGTACTTGGTAGCCGTCGTGTTGATCGGCGTGGTGGTTCAAAAACGTGCCAAGACAGGAATTGACGCCTATTTTTTGGGCGAGCGTTCACTTCCGTGGTGGGCATTGGGCGCATCAGGAATGGCCTCGAACACGGACGTCAGCGGCACGATGTTGAATACCGCATTGATCTTTGCCCTGGGCGTATCGGGATTTTTTGTCGAAATCCGTGGCGGCGTGACGTTGATCATGGCTTTTCTGATGATTTTCATGGGTAAATGGAACCGTCGCGCGCAGGTGATGACGCTGGCAGAATGGATGCAGATCCGTTTTGGCAAGACCCGGGAAGGCGACCTGGCGCGCATCATTGCTGCAATTTCCTCGATCATTATGGTGATCGCCATGATTACCTACTTTGCCATCGGTTCGGGAAAATTCATCGGCGAATTCCTCGGCATTCCGTCTTTCTGGGGATTTTCGTCGGAGTTCTGGGCAGCGACGCTGATGATCGTGCTTGCCATGATCTATACAGTGACCAGCGGCCTATACGGGGTCGTTTGGACTGATGTTTTTCAGGGCGCGCTGATTTTCGGCATGATCTTTTCGGTCGTTGTCATCGCCATGACTCAATTTACGCCTCCTGAAAATTTTATGGTTTCATTGCCGTTGCGCGATGGCGGATTCACCACCATGCCGATGAATTTTAAGGAGTGGAGCAGTTTTGTACCCAAGTGGCATTTAGATATTCCTGCGGAAAGCTCTTACTCGATTTATAATTTGCTCGGCATCGCCATCCTCTTTTATCTTTTCAAAACCGTCATCGAGGGCAGCGGCGGCACGGGCAATTATATGCTGCAGCGTTTTATGGCCGCCCGCAGCGATCGCGAGTGCGGATACCTCTCCTTGTGGTGGACATTTTTACTCGCCTTCCGCTGGCCTTTTATTGCTGCGCTCGCCATCATGGGTATCTCCATCAGTGCAAGCGGACAACTGATTAGTGATCCGGAAAAGGTTCTGCCCGTGGTGGTCAATCAGGTGATCCCAATTGGACTCAAAGGATTTCTGGTGGCCGGATTGATGGCCGCTGCGATGTCGACGTTTGATTCAACGGTGAATGCCGGGGCGGCCTATTGGGTGAAAGATATCTACCAGGGTTATTTGAAACCCAACGCCACCAAAAAGCAATTGATGAGTCATAGCCGCTGGGCTTCCATTGTTATTGTCATCCTCGGCTTGTTCTTTTCCATCTTTATCAAAAACATCAATGAAATATGGGGCTGGATCACCATGAGCATCGGCGCGGGTTTGATGATCCCGATGCTCGTCCGCTGGTACTGGTGGCGGCTGAACGGCTATGGATTCGCATTCGGCACGATTGCCGGCATGGTGGTGGCCGTCCTGCAAAAAGCATTTTATCCTCATATACCGGAATATTGGCAGTTCATTGTGGTCAGCGGCTCTTCATTGTTGGTGATGGTATTGGTGACCCTGGCGACGCCGCCGACCGATGAAAATGTTCTGCGCGATTTTTACAAACGCACGCGTTCGTTCGGATTTTGGGGCAAAATTAAGAACAGTATACCGGAAAGTGCCAGAAAGGCTGTCAAGAGCGAAACTCGACGCGATCAGATCTCTATATTTTTTGCCGTTCCGTGGCAGCTGGTGCTCTTTTTAACCATGATGATGATTGTCTTTAAAAGATGGCATGATCTGTTGATACTGGTTCCGCTGCTCGTCATTCTCTCCGCCGGTCTCTATTATTTTTGGTTCCGACATCTGTCGCAAGAGGTCAAAATTGAAGAGAATTGAAAAGCAGTTGGATTCTGATCAAATTCGCTTCAACTGCAGATTAAAACTTTTCTTTCAGTTGCTGTTGATCATTATTGTTATCTTCAGCGGCTGTGCCGGAAAAAATCCCCATAAAATCGTCGTCTGGCACTCTTTTCGTCCTATTGAACGCCTGGTGCTCAAATCAGTGTTGAGTGAATTTGCTCCCCGCTTTCCTCAGTGGGAATTCACTGAATTGTTCTATGATCCGGAGACGGCGCGTTCGAATTTTCTCATCAGCGCCATGGGGGGGAGCGGACCGGCGCTTTTCCGGGGCGCCAATGACAATGTCGGTCCAATGGTGGAGCTTGGGGTTATTCAGCCCTTGGATTCTTTTTTCAGCCAGGCCACACTGGACAGCTTCCTCACCCAGCCTTTCGCCGCGAATACCTATTTTAATGGGCGCCTTTATCAAATTGCCGATCAGATCGGAAACCATCTTTGTCTGGTATATAACAAGGCGCTGCTGACGACGCCGCCGCAGACGGTGAATCAACTCATTGAAATCGGCAAGAAACTGACCATTGATCGCGACCAAGACGGTAGGATTGATCAATATGCGCTGGTTTGGAATTATGCCGAGCCTTTTTTTGCCGTGCCTTTTATCGGCGGCTACGGCGGCTGGATTATTGACGAACAATATCGACCGACGCTCAATACCGAAGCTGTGGCCAAGGCGGCTGCTCTCATCAACGAACTGGCCAATGTGCACAAAATCATTCCTCTCGAATGCGATTATGAAATTTCCAATGCCTTGTTCAAAGACGGCCTGGCGGCGATGATTATCAACGGCAGTTGGTCATGGGGAACTTATATCGAAGCCGGTATCGATATCGGATTGGCGCGCATCCCTCAAATTGATGAAACGGGGCTGTGGCCCACGCCCGCCGTTCAACCCATGGGATACTCCCTGAATGCCAACCTGGAAGGTGAAAAATTACGGGTCGCCTGCGCGCTGTTAGCCTATTTAACGTCAAGCGAAACCCAACTGCGCTTCACATCAGTGTCGGGAACCATCCCTTCGAGAATTGACGCCTACAAGAACCCGTTGGTACAGGACAATCCCCTGGTTCGAGCCTCGCTGGAGCAATTATTGGTCGGACGCCTGACGCCGCCGGTGACAGAATTGCGCTGGATATGGGACGCTATGCGGCCTTCATATCAGGCGGTTTTTAACGGCAAAATATCTCCTCAGCAGGCGGCTGAAAATATGCAGCTTCTTGCCGAGCGCCTTATCAGAGAAAATCGAGAATAGCATGACAACTGGATATGGTGAAAATAGAATCAACCGGCTGGCCTATCTGTACACAATGCCCGCATTGCTCATTCTGGCGGCCGTCGTTCTCTATCCTTTTCTGTATAATGTGGTGATCTCTTTTTCCAATATGAACCTGACCCATTTTCGCGACTGGCGCCTGGTGGGATTGCGGAATTACATCGCTGCGCTCTCTGAATCCTCTTTTTGGTACTTTTTTTTCAAGACAGTGCTCTGGACTTTTCTCAATCTTGTTTTTCATGTCTCCAT
>RPQV01000333.1 GCA_003818595.1 Calditrichota bacterium | reverse complement strand
TTTTAAAAGCGTATTCAAAACCTACCTGAGGTTCTATGGCGCCTGCTGCCAAGGTCTTGAACGCGATCCACGGCTGCGGCAGGGATTCCATGAATTGAATGGTCTCTTCGGGATTGACACACCAGATATTATCGTTTTGATTATCTTTATTAGCCGACCAATAATTGGTGTGGTGCAGTGTCTTCACCCAGAAATCGGGCACAATTCCGCGTTCAACCACAGCCTTGACCGTTTCCAGATTATGGGCGCCTATACCTGCGGGCAGGCCATTTTCCCGAGTTTTAAGGAGAAATTTTTCAAAAACATCAAATTTTGATTCAGCCGCCAAAACGTCTGCGATTCCGCCCTGAACATAAGCGGCACAAGCACCGCCATCAATAGAAATTTCCAATCCAGAGATCGGATCGCTCCAACCGCAATCCGAAATGAATTGTATCGACCCCTTTTCTTTACGCCAATATTCATTGATCACGCGGCATAACTGGGGATTGGTCAGCACGGTATTAATCCCTGCCTGCTCCGCAAGCCAGAAGGTGTCAAATATTTTTCGATCCGAATGATAGGACTTTACTAATTTGCTGACATAAATGAGGTCGCGCGCATGAGCCCATCCGCCGATTAAATTTCCACCGAGAAACAGCCGACTGATTTCAACATTACCGATTTTGCCCATCGGCAATGTTCCTTGCAACTGATTCAGGCTGGTGAACTGGAACGTTTTAAGGGTCGCTCCTGTTTGGGCGTCGGCAGAATTATTTCCTTTTTCGGCCATAAGATGGTTGACTTCATAGCTCTCCCATCCCTGACGCCGCAGGTAGCCGTAAACAAAACCGCCGAATAGGGGTATGGTGGCCAGGTTTTTCAGCAACTCCCGCCGTCCAACATTAGGGGCAACTTTGGGCTCATGAGGTGATTGCCCAGCTGCCGCTGAGGATTTTTGTTTGGTCTGTTTAGAGCGCATATAGGACGTCAATCCGTCCAGTCCCCAATATTTGCCGGTTGGGAAAAATGTCAAAACGAGCAACACGGCGATTTCGATCAGATTCTTATCCACGAGGAGGTAACTCCCCTCAGTCGGCATGCCGTTGGCAAATCCTAAAAGCGGCGGATTAGCAATGTAATACAGTGCCAGCAGCAGCGCGCCGGAAAAAGCGGCGGTACGCGACAAAAACCCGAAAAAGAGTCCCAATCCGATTAGGAGCAATCCCCAAATATTCATTTGGTCGACAATCGTCATTGCAGTTGGATGTTCTGCCAGCCAATGAAATACATCAGAGAACAGCCATTTTGAACGCGCCAAGAAGAGGGCGGAAGTCCAATTCGGATTGAATAATTTGACAGCGCCTTCGAACAGAAAATGCCAACCAATCAGTATCCGCAAGAACACCAATAAAGCCGTCTGCCAACTGGTTAAGGATCTGCTCTTCTCATTTTTGGAATTGTTCGACATATCATTATTCCTGCATTAAAGTTTGATTATGGTTTGCCTGTCGCGCGGGCATTCGCTCATGAAGATTGAATGAATAATAATCATTTACCTGGAATCTTGCAAGGAACTTTTATTGATGGTGTTTATGATTTTGCATTTTTAAAATATTTTGATCATATTGTCTGGCAGGCACAAGTGCAGAAAATATTAAAATCAGGATAAATGATTCAAGAAAAGTTCTCCTAATAATAAATTAGAATTGAGATGCATTTGATGCGACCGTGGATTTACATACTCGTCACGATTATTTTCATCACGGCATATCAATCAGCTGTATTATCAAACGATCAGTCGATCACATCGTCAATTAAACCGACCATAATATCCAGTGACGAGCAGAAAATCATTTTCGAAATCAATACTCCGGAGATGATCCTGCAGCGCGCTCTTTCATCGCCGACTGATGAGTGTATCATTCAAATAGAGGGATTTGCACAGACATCGACGCCAGGGGAACCGCAGGTTCCGCTGCTGGGTTTTATGTTCGGCTTACCTTCAAACGATCCGCCGCAATTAGTTATTCTTAATCAGGAGGAGGAGACACGTCGAATACCAACCTTGATACCCGCGCCGACTTGGATGCCGTCACCCGTTGTTGAAGACGATGATGAGATAGATGAATCTGCTCATTTCGAATTTATCAAAGGGCCACTATATGCCCGCGATGGTTATTATCCTGAAAATCATATGATGTTGGGCGCCACGGGAGATTATCGAAATCACCGATTGCAGACATGCCAATTCTACCCGATTTTATATAATCCCGTCAAAGGGCAGATCCAATTATGCCGCAAAATGCGCGCGGCGGTTTATTTTCCGCAACGGACGACGATGGAGAGTGTTAATTGGGGAAACGATAGAGAAAGCGATCCGCTGCTGCAAAATCAAGTGATCAATTACGACCAGGCCAAGCATTGGCATCAAAAATCACTCAAACCGGCTGCTGCAATGAAAAGCTCTTTTACTGCAAACTCGCAGATATGGTGTAAAATCATTGTTGAAAAAGCCGGCATTTACAAGCTTGATGGTCATGATTTGCAGGAGGTCGGAATCGATATTGATCGAATCAATACAAATGCCCTTTCTCTCTATGAAGGAGGTGAATCCGTAGCCCTGCAAAAAATCGGCATGGCCGACGGCCAGTTCGATGAAAATGACGCGATTGAGTTTTATGCACAGACGTTTAAAAACTATTACACAGACGACAACATTTATTGGCTGAGCCTCGATGGACCAGGCGGTAAAGATATGGTTGTCGTGCGCGGCAGTCAAAGCGATGATTTGCCGATTCTGGACTGGGGAATATTTCGCACCGAGCAGGAAGTTGATTTGATTCATCGGGCTGATTTCCCAGGTCACACAGATAATGAGCGTTGGTTTATGGATCGTCTATATGCTCCGGCTTCTGTCCACTATTCTTTATCTGTGCCCAATGTTGATTATGAGACCAATAAACCTTGTTCTCTTGCATTTCACATTCAGGCCATTGCTTCTCACCCGGCGACGCCCGATCATCATACCGTCATACGGTTGAATGGAGTTCAAATTTACGATCGCTTTTGGGACGGCAGGGTTTCGCTGCAGGAGACCGTTACCTTCGCAAGTGACGTCATGAAGGAAGGCGAAAATGATCTCATATTTGAAGGGCCCGGAGATACAGAATCGTTTTTAGATTGGCAGTTGATCGATTTCTATCGAATCGAATGTCGGCGTAAAAATATCGCTGTAGATAATGTCCTTTCATTTTCAACGGATAGGATCGGCAATTTCCAGATTGAAATCGATGGCTTTGGGAATGACCAGCCGACCCTATATGATATTACTGACCCTCGAAATCCCATTATTGTTGAGGAGTTGATCCGGATCGATTCAAAATGGTGTTTTCAGATGAATCTTTCAAGTTCCAGATCGCTGCTTGCCTTGACAGAGACGAAGAAGCTCAAACCACCGAAAATAATGATCGATACCCCTTCGCAGTTGCGCGCAAGCGGTGATCAGGTAGATTATATCGTGATCACTGTCCCCGAATTCAAGTCAGCCTTGGCGCCGCTGCTCGAAGAACGAAGCAGTACGGGATTGGTCACAGAGGTGATAGATATCCAAGATATTTATGATGAATTTTCTTTCGGACGACCGTCAGAACGCGCCATCAAAGATTTTGTCACCTACACATTTAATCATCGTGCTTCACCGGCGCCTCGCTATCTCCTCCTGGTTGGCGATGCATCGTGGAATCCACGACGGCTGAATGCGGACGAGGAGTCATATGGGGGGAATATGCAGAGCGACTTTATTCCCACACGATTTTTTGAAAGTAATGTAGATCATTTCGAGGCGTGTTCTGACAACTGGTTTGCCTGTATCGACGGCGAGTCGGATGTTTTGCCGGATCTTCTGGTTGGAAGGTTGCCTGCCCGCACTGTGGATCAGGTTCAGGCTATGGTGGAAAAGCTGACACGATATTCAAAACTGACTCCCACGCAGAACATGAACAAGTCAGTATTCATCGCCGATATCGGTGAAGGCGGAACATTGGCTTTTGAAGACAGCAGCGATATGTTGATTCATCGCTACATTCCTGACTATTTTTCCACCAATCGCATTTATCTTTCACAATTGGGCATGCCGAAGACAAGGGAGGAAATTAAATCTGCGTTCAGCGACGGCGGATTGACAATGAATTATTTCGGTCATGGCTCGGTCGGTAATTGGTCAGCAAAAAGTATCTTCACTCGCGATGATATACCCGACTTGCGAGAGAGCGACGCCTTGCCCTTTGTATTGACCATGAGTTGCATCAACGGCTATTTTGCCGATCCCAATAGTGGTAATTCCTCGCTTGCAGAGATGCTGTTCAATCAACCGCAAAAAGGGGCAATTGCCGTCTTTTCAGGTTCCGGCGAAGCTTTCCCATCGCCGCTTTTTCCCTTGGCGCGAATGCTGTACGAATCGCTCTATGCTTTTCAAAATGTGACCATCGGGTCATTTTGCACGGCTGGTCTGTTCAATCTATTTTCCCATTATCCTGCGTTTGAGGATCACGTACGATTTTATCTTCTTTTTGGTGATCCCGCATTGTTGTTATGCTTTGTTCCTCAGCAAGTTGTCCATTTCGCAGGTCTTTCGGGGAGTGTTAAAATCGGCGGGAATCCTCCTCCGCTCGCCTCGCGGATCAATGTGATGATTGGAGAGGACATTGTCGGTTCAATCAGAACAATTTCAACCTCGGGAAACTTTGGCCCGATCTATATCCCTGCAGATGACACGAACACAACCGTCAGAGAGGGTGGAGTACCCGGGGATACCATGCAGATGGTGGTGGAATTAACCGACTCGCTCAAGGTGAAGCTGCTGCCGAAAATTGCCTGGCTTCCAGGGCAGATTCAGCAGGTG
>RPQV01000332.1 GCA_003818595.1 Calditrichota bacterium | reverse complement strand
CGGTATATTCGCGTCGCCGCCGACGTTGAGCAGCGGCGTATTCTCGCCCTGTCGCAGACGCTCAATTTGTATCCGAAATAATGTTCGATAGGAGAATCGGTATGACAGATCACCGAGCAGAATATCGGCATTTGGACCTATCCAGTGGCCGAGAATGGTGGTAAAGTGATAATAGCTGGTCAGAGAATTTTTATGACTATAAGTAAATGGACGGAGGCGAGTATATTCGCACCGGATATCCAATTGCGGTACGTTCAACAGGTTGATGTGATGAAAACCGGTTGTGGTGCCATACTTGTTACCGTAGAAATCGGTGCCGAGTTTTCCGGTAGTCAGATCATCGATAAACAACTCACCGTATACCTTGGTCTTTGGAATGAGCTTGAACTCAACGTCCAATCCCATGGCGACGTTGTCGTGATCACCCAAATAGTGCTCGGCTGAACGGAAAAACATGACCGGATTGGCATAGGCAGGCTCGAATTTCCGACCGCTATAGATCACAGTTTCCTGAATCCCGAGATCGATAAAGCGAAAAGGTGAGAACTCCAATCGATGAGCAGCCATCATTCTGCCTTCGGTTTCGTTCAGGTAATATGCGGGCGAATAAGCCCGAAGCCAGGCAATCAAAGAAGTCAGCTTGAGCCGTTTGAGCGTCATCTGCAATTTGATCTGGTCATAGCTGGTGGCATTATCAGAGAGCATCAATTGTCCGCTTTTTCCAGGCCCCCACAGGCTAACGTCTTTCCCCAACAACAACCCAAAATATCGCCACTGAAGGAAAAGGTAGGCAATCGTCTCATCATGATAGATCTGCCTGCCGTTACCCTGGACAAATCCGAGTCTGGGCGCCGTGGAATTGCCGACCGGATAGGCGCGCGTTCCCCATTCTCGTGAATCCCGAACATCGGTATAAAATCCGACATGTTGACCAATGGTCCCCCAGAGCAGAAAACCATTGCTGTCGATGTTTACTCTCTCGCGTTCGGCGACGGAATCATCATCCGCAACAAGACGACTGCGATCCAATATTGGATCCCAATTAACCCGCAGAGGACCATGTTCGATCTCAAGCAGATGTCTGCCGCGGGGATAAATAAAGTCCGGCAGCCATGGATCAATAAATCGGCTTTTGGTGATGGTATGAATGGGATTAGAGTAAGCGCTCTCCCCCAACAGATTCAGTTCTTCCATAAACTCGAATCGCAGGTAGTCGAGTTGATCGCGAGTTACACGGTCAAAATCCTGTTCGTTGTCAATGAGCTGCTTTAGATGTGAAACAATCTCCTGCCGCGTCATCGGGCGCGTGTTACCCAGCACTGTCCGCAGGGATTGACCGGCTTCCATTCGGTCAAGAAAATCATAAACCCAGTGGGAAGCGGGAACATATACCGTCTGACTGCTCAGGGAAGATGCAATTGCCAAAATGAACAGCAGGATTTTTAAGATATGATGCGTAATAGACGTCTCACTCCTCAGCGGCACGATTCCAAATCCCTGAATCGCATTCCCGATCATAAAGAGAGAGTTCCGCAATTATTCCCACCCCTGATTCTCCAACAGCTGTTCGGGAGGTACATCGCGTAAAATACGGGCCGGACTGCCGACGACGATCTTTCGCGGCGGTACATCTTTGGTGACGACAGCGCCGGCAGCGACCACAGCGTCTTCGCCGATAATTTTACCGGGAAGAATGACGGCGTTGCCGCCGACACGTCCCCCCCGCTTGATCGTGACGCCTTTAAAATGGTTGAATCGTTCCTGCGTCCGTCCGAGAAAATTATCATTGGTGGTGTGAACACCGGGCGCAATGAAACAGTAATCATCAATCTGAGAATAGGCCGTAATATAACAGTTGGTTTCCAGTTTACATTTTTTGCCGATGGTGGTCAGGTTCTCGACCGTGGCATTGCGGCCGATGATGGTGTATTCGCCAATCCGTACATTTTCGCGCACGGCAGCGCCATCGGCGATGAGCACATTATTGGCTATTTCGCAGCCTGTATAAACCACCACCTGCGCGCCGATGAGACATTCGTTGCCGATGACGGCGCCAGGCAAATTCTTTTCATCCTTGAATATGCTGCGTTTGGAACGCATCGGCTGTTTGCCGATGACGCTGTGGGCATCAATCCTCACTTTATCACCAACAGTCGTACCGGCATGAATGACAACATGATGACCGATCACGCAACCGACGCCGATGGTCACATTATCTTCAATGACGACAAAATGGCCCCAGGTTGTTTGATCTCCTATCTTGGCCGTTCCAGCAATAAAAACATCCATACTATCGATTCTCCCGTTTGAAATATTGCCGCAGATGTTTTAGAGAATTCAGTTCTTTTCGCATTTCCTGCTGCAGCAATTCAATTTTACGCCGATCTTCCGGCTTTTCGCGCCATGACCGCATCTGATTGATCAATATCACATATAACAAGGTCACGACGATGCTCAGAACGCCAAAGACCAGTACCAGCAGTTTGCGGTTGGGAAAGCTGCGAAAGACCGGCGGCGTTGCTTTATCAAGTACCTGCACCGTCGGGGTGGTGCTTGCCTCTTCTATTTTAGCCTGATAATATTGCTGCGTCAACAACTGCCAGACCATCTCATGCGCCTTGGCTTCGCGCAGCAATTCAGCCATGGTCAGCGCCACAGAAGGAATATTTTGAAAAGAGAGGGTCAAATCATCCTGCGCATTATCACTTGTCTTCCCATATTGGAGCTCATCAACCTGCTTCCGCATCTGATTCAATTCATTTTGTGCGCGTATCACCAGCGGATTCTGTGCGGTCATGGACTGCAGCATCACGCCGATCTCAATTTCCTTGGCCATCATTTGTCCGGCCAGAGTGGCGGCTTGCTCAATATTTGCCTGTACCTGATTCTCCAGGGAAACAGCTTTATGCTCCTGCTGAAAGGCAGCGAGGAGTTCAGCGGAAGCCCGCATCTTTTTTTGCGTCTCCGCCAATTGAGTTTCGATATAAATGCGCGAATTCTTGGCGCGGGAGACGCTCTTTTCGCGGTTGACCCGGTCCAACTCCTCGACATAAACATTGGCAACATCGGCCGCGAGATGAGGCGTTTTCATCTCGACTCTCACCGAGATGATGTCATGCGGCAAAACCATGAACTGCGCTCTCTTGAACATCTTGTAATAACCGATTTCTACAGATGGAAAGCGCAGAATTTTAAACAACGGCAGCGAATCACCCTTGAAAGCGAATGTCCTATTCAAAACTCTTTCGTTGACAGAACGACTCTTGAGGATTTCGACGAACAATTGCGCTGTTGAAGTTTGCGTTGGCAAAGCAAGTCCGGGCACGGACATTTGGGAAAGCACTCCCGCCATAGACGAAACCTCTTTTTCCTGCGGCGGCATGAGGGTCGTCACGGCGGCATATCGAGACGGCAAAAGAAAAGAGAGAGCAAACACGAAAACAGTGGTCAGCAGAAAATTTCGTAATATCAGCCGACGAGACTGCAGGAGGATCAGGAAAAAAGGGAACAGAGAGATTTCTTTAATCGACTTTTGATCGTTCATAGATTTTTCACTCAGTCGCAGTGCGAATCACAAGATAGACAGTCGCCAATTGTCCCATAACCATCACAAAATCGCGGAAAATCTGCCAGTAGTTCATCTCCTTTTTTCGCGGCACCCAGATACGATCACCGGCTTCAAGAGATTTAATGTCTTCCATACTCCTGATTTCACCATTCACCTTGATCACTTTGGCGCGACGCTTATCGGCATCCCAGGTAAATCCACCGGCTTTTTGAATATAGTATTTGGCTGCGGCATCCGATTTGAATAAAATACCGCCGGAGTTTGAGACGCGGCCGGATACATACACGACATTCGGTCGTTTAGGAACATGGATCACATCACCATCTTTCAGCAGCACATCCTCCGCCGCATCCTTCATCACAAACAGTTTGTAAAAATCGACGACAACCTCATTGATATCACCGCTGTTCTGCTTCATGACAAAATAATCATACTCTGAATCGCTCATATCAGAACGGGCCATACCGGCCAATCGAGCAAATTCTTTATCCTCGATGACTGTTTTACGCGTACGAATAAGCCTCATTTCCCGAATGAGAGCGTCTTCGGTAAAACCGCCCGCATCGGCGATGATCTGGCTGAATGTGGTTGAATCATCGACAATCGCGTACATGCCCGGAAATTTGACTTCGCCGATCACCTGTACCAGTTGCCCGGTCATCCAGCCTGGAGATTTGCGGACAAATACGTGGTCATCAGGATCAAGGATGATATCCTGCGATTTATCTCCACCAAGAATGACCTCGAGATTGATTTTTACAGTTTTCACCTGATTGGCCGGATCAATCTTGGCAATTTCCGCTTCCCACAAATAGGCGCCGCGCACTAATCCTCCGGCCTGGAGCACTAAATCGCCGACGCTCATATTTTTTTGATATGCATAGACGCCCGGCTTTCTGACCTCACCATGAATTTCCACCGAGTCGGCAGCCGCCTGATCTTTCAACGAAAAAACGCGAATATTATCATTGTCCTTGACGATAATGCTGTCCAACGAGCAGGATTCAGAATCACCAGCGTGGTTTAAAAAGAGCAGCTCTCGTGTACCATCCCCATGCAACCGGCTCAATTCAACCCGATCGCGCAATGCCATTGAGGTAAATCCGCCGGCCAGAATAATTAAATCAAGCACAGTTTCGTGACGATTGGGATTCAATTCATAAATGGCCTGACGATTCACCTCTCCAATAACCTGAACAGTCGAAGCGACGACCGGCACAAATATTTTGTCGCCGCTCTGCAGAGTAAAATTTTGAAATCCAGAGGGTCGAAGGAGGAAATCATACAGATCCAACGAGGCAAATAGACTGTCGTGGCGAAAAATTTGGATATTCCGT
>RPQV01000331.1 GCA_003818595.1 Calditrichota bacterium | reverse complement strand
TTCCTCCCGCATCAGCTTCAGCGATGCGGATCAGCCTGCCGGCGGTGATGCGGACGGCTGCTGGTTCACCATGCGCAGCCTTCAGGATTATCGGCGCACCTATCAAACCATCGGCCCCAATGCTGTCGCGCGTACGGTATTCAACATCGCCGATAGCGGCGTGCATAAATCCGACGGAGTGCATTCTCTGATCAATATCAATCTGCATGTCGAATGGTTTGAAACCTGGCCGAAACAATATATCATCTGCGACAAGATTGAACTGATGAGCGACGCTGACATTATGGCGCCTGATCCGCCTTCTTCATTGGTCGCTCAGACCTTGTCGGACTCGAAGATCGAGCTGAATTGGCAGATTCCTGCGGACAATGTCGGCGTTGCCGAATATCTGATCTATATGAACGGGGAGGTGGAAGGCTACAGCCGCGACAACCACTATACGGCGGTATTCCTCGAATCGGGGAAAAACTATCATTTTTATGTCACCGCACTGGATCGAAACAAAAACGAAAGCGTCCCTTCAGCTTCTGTCGACTGTTCCACCCAATCATATCATCAATCGACGGCGCTGATCAATCCCGCTGATCTGGAATATCGCGGCGCTTTCCGCTTGCCGGATGATTTTTCCTGGGGCGGCGAAGCCATGTCATTTTGTCCGAACGGGGATGGAGGTTGGGACGGCAGCGGTGCGGGCGACGGCTATCCGGGTTCTCTCTTTGTCACCAATGTCAATCAGCGAGAATATGGTTTTGTCGGCGAGGTTTCCATCCCTGAACCCGTCATGTCCGCCTCGAAAATGATCGATGATCTGCCGATTGCGCGGGTTATGAAACCACCAGTCGATATCCGTCCGGCCAATGTGAATAACTGGGGCGATTATATTGATATTTGGCGCACCGGCTTGTGTTATCAGGCGGAGGAGAAGCGGCTTTACAGCGTGTGGAGCGTGCATTATACGGTCACCGGCGAGAAGCATGCCGCTCTGAGCTGCTGCAGCGCTGAGAATCTCGGCTCAGGTGTAAAAGCGGGTGCATGGTATGTCGGCGACCCTGCAGCTGCACCGATTGATGCCATGCTGGGTGATTATCTCTTTTCAACTCCCGCAGACTGGGCTGCGCTGAATACCGCGGGAAAAAGTTTGCTCACCGGCCGCTGTCGCGATGGGGGGTTGAGCGGGCTGGGCCCCACGCTCTATGCCGTTGCACCGGTTGGTGGTGCGACGTATCCCGCACCCCATGCGGTCATTCCACGAACGGTGCTGCTGGAGTATGGTCCGGTTACGGCATCGGATTACTATCATTTTCCTCAGGCCATTGATGGCTACTTGCTCAGCGACAGCTGGCGGGATGCGGCCTGGATTTCCTCCGGCAAAGCGAACGCGGTGATGATCATGGGCAACAAGGCGTGCGGGGAAAACTGGTACGGCTATATGGGCGAGCGAATGGCGCATGATTGGGTGATTGCGGATGAGCCTTATCCGGAGTTCTATGCGACCGATCCCGACGGCAAGGGATGGAAAGCGCATCGGTTTATTCCCATGGCCGTTTTTTATGATCCGACGGAGTTGGCGCAGGTGGCTCAAGGCGCCCGGTCGTCCTACGAACCGCAGCCATACGGCGGCAACCGTTTTGATCCGAATCTGTTTTTCAGCGCCGCCAAAGAAATTCGCACCATCAGTTATGATGCTGAACATCGTCATTTGTATGCCCTCGAATTCGATGTTGAGCGTGATGGCGCGCTCATCGTTCATGTCTGGGACATGCGCGAGAACACGACCGGGATGGAACAGCGCGGCTCTGTCGAGCCTCAATCCTTCATCTTGGCTCAAAATTACCCCAATCCCTTCAATGGGAAAACGAGGATTGCCTACACGCTCTCGGCGGAGCAGCCGGTGCTGATCGAATTGGTTGATCTCTCGGGGAAGCGGGTGGGGGCGTTTTTCGAGGGCAGGCAGGGCGCAGGCCTCCATGAGCAGGACCTGGACCTCACGCATCTTCCCAGCGGCGTCTTTGTGCTGCGTTTTCTTGCCGGCGAAACCGCCGCCTCTCAAAAGCTGGTGCTGGTGCGCTGATCCTTATCGGATGAGGTTGATCACGCCTTGCATATTATCAGCCTCCCCAGTGAAGGATATCGGTGAAATTTTCGCATTTAAAAAATAGATTTTTTCGTTATACCTCAGTCATGGGTAACATATACATCCGCACCTTCACGCCAAGTTCGCAAAGGCCTCGCACTGAGACGCCAAGACACAAAGGGAAATGATCCATTTATAAAGGTAAAGTTAGCGAGTTCAATATTTCAACATCATCAAGTTTTTATGGAATTCTTTCTCCTCGTCGTCTACCCTGAGCAGAGATTTCGATACAGACGCAGTCAATAGGGCGGGTGTACGACGAGGAGTTCTTCCGTGTTTCTTTGTGTCTCAGCGACTCCGTATGAGGCCGATCCTGTCTGTTATTCTTTGCGTTTCTTTGCGGCTCGTGAATCATTTCAGTCGTCAGGAGAATTTATATATTCCCAAAACTGAGGTGTTACATTTTTTCAAAAAAAGACTTGACATTATTATCAAAATTACTATTATTATAGTTGAATAATTATAGTGCTCTTTGATTTCTTTTTTCCAACGCAATTGACGCGCAATATCAGGCTCTTAACAGTCGCTGGTAAGGTCGCCGATGTGAAAAAGAAGAGAATGATCGATCTCAAAGTTCAGGCGCGGCCCAATGTTTCAATTTTGAACCCTGCGGATTTCTTTCTTTTTCATGGTGCGCGCGATCGGTTGACGCGCAATCATTGACAACCTGCGGTTGATACCCGTCGTTATCTCGCGGATCAATAGCGGTCAATTGTGAAATAACCATCGATTCATCCCCGATTAAGCCGAATCGATGCCGCGCCTTGCCGTTTTTTCGTAACGCATTGCCATTTTGCTGCGGCGCACTGTTAATTGCGTGCCGATGATTGCTCATTTCAACCGGCAGGATGTGCGATTGCTGTCGCGCGGAGATCGGATGATGTCGCGCAGCGTCGGTGTGCAGTGATTCGACGAACAAATCAAATGGCCGCGAGGCAAATTGAACGAACGCAATGACAAAGTACTTTAGCGCGCCGACAAATTGTCTTGACGCAATGCGAAAATGATCTTGCGGGGAGACAAATTGTTCTTGATCAGGGGGAAAATTATCTTGTGCGGCAATAAATTCTTTTTATTCAGCTGAACAATCGGTTTTCGTAACGACTAGGAATTATTATTCTCGGGCAAATGCCGACGCCGACCGATTTAGCGATTGTTTATCTTTAAAATATTTTCTATCTTGCCCTATGATCATGTCATGTAAAAGCTTATTGGGTTGAGGACTGTCTCCGCTCCATAATACTTTTGGCTTTATATCTGAAAGTGAAATTATGAAAATTGCAGTGTTATTCTTTTTGATCATGCTCATCGCATCTGCATGCACGTTTTCCCAGGGATTTCTGCATGTTGATGACAAATCGATTGTCGACGGCAACGGCCAAAACGTTCTTTTGCGCGGCATGGGATTGGGAGGTTGGATGCTGCAGGAAGGCTATATGATGAAGACATCATCATTCGCCAACGCGCAGTATCAGATTAAAGATAAAATTAAAGCGCTGGTCGGAGCGGATCGATGCAATGAGTTTTATGCCGCCTGGTTGGATAATTATATCCGTCAAGTCGATGTCGATTCCCTCAAGGCGTGGGGTTTCAACAGCATCCGCCTGCCCATGCATTACAATTTATACACTCTGCCGATAGAAGAGGAACCCGTCGCCGGACAGAACACCTGGTTGGAAAAAGGATTCAGCCTGACCGATCAATTACTGCAGTGGTGTGCTGCGAACGAGATGTATCTCATCCTCGATTTACACGCGACGCCCGGCGGTCAGGGCAAAGAATCGGGCATTTCCGATTATAATCCCGGCAAGCCGTCGCTTTGGGAGAGCGCGGTCAATCGCTCGAAAACGGTGGCGCTGTGGAAGAAATTGGCTGAACGATATGTCAATGAGCCCTGGATGGGCGGGTACGACCTCATCAATGAGACCAACTGGAGCATGACCAACAACAAACCGCTCAAGGATTTATATGTCGAAATAACCCGCGCCATTCGCGAAGTGGACAAGAATCATATTGTTTTCATCGAAGGCAATTGGTTTGCCAATGATTTCACCGGATTGACTCCTCCGTGGGACGACAACATGGTCTACAGCTTTCATAAATATTGGAGCTATAATGATCAGGCTTCGATTCAGTGGATGTTGGACATACGCAGTCGTCACAACATCCCGATCTGGTGCGGCGAGGCCGGGGAGAACTCGAATGTTTGGTTCACCGACGCCATAAAGCTTCTGGAAAAGCACAATATCGGCTGGGCGTGGTGGCCGTATAAAAAAATACAAGATATCTCTGGTCCGTTGTCGATTCCCAAATCCTCAGGCTATGACCGCCTGCTGGACTATTGGAGCGGCACGGCGGTCAAGCCCTCTGCGGATTTTGCCTATGACGCCCTGATGGCGCTGGCCGTGAACCTCAAATTGGAAAACTGCATTTTCCAGAGGGATGTGATCGACGCCATGTTCCGCCAGGTTCAGGAGGTGGCGACCAAAGCTTTTATGCGCCATGATTTGCCCGGACTGGTTTTTGCCGTCGATTATGATCTGGGATCAAATGGTTATGCCTACGCGGATAATCAATACGCCGATTATCATGTCTCCACTGATGTTTATACCAGTTGGAACGACGGCTGGATTTTTCGCAATGACGGGGTGGATATCGAGGCCTGTTCTGACAATACAGCGACAAAAGGCTATGATGTCGGCTGGATTGCTAATGATGAATGGCTGGCCTTCACGGTGAATGTTGATGAGACCGCTGCTTATGATTTTTCTTTTCGCATCGCCTCCGCCACGACTGCCGGCAGGCT
>RPQV01000330.1 GCA_003818595.1 Calditrichota bacterium | reverse complement strand
CGGACATACAAACCGGCGCCGGTGTTGCGCTGCTGGATCGAGAAGCCTGACGGCAGGCTGCGACCGCTCGGTATACCGAACATACGGGATCGGGTGGTACAAATGGCCTGCAAGACAGTGATCGAGCCGATATTTGAAGCGGACTTTGAGAACTGTTCCTACGGTTTCCGACCGAAGCGCAATGCACATCAGGCGATAGGAGAAATAAAGCAGCAGCTCAGGGAAGGGAGGCAGGAAGTTCTGGATGCCGATCTGAGTCAATACTTTGACACGATACCCCATGCACGGCTGATGGAGTTGATCGGGAGGCGGATCAGTGATCGGGAAGTGCTCGGACTGCTGCGCATGTGGCTGAAGACGCCTGTGGCGGAGCGGACGGAGACAAAGAAGCTCCGATACAGCGGCGGCAAGCGGAACAAGCGCGGCACGCCGCAGGGCGGAGTGATCTCGCCGCTCCTGGCCAACATCTATCTGAACGAGCTCGACAGGGAATTCGGCAGAGAAGACGGGACATTACGACGGAGCGGAGCGCGAATGGTGCGATACGCGGATGATTTCGTTGTACTTGCCCGTTACATAGGAGAACCGATTAAAGCAGTTGTAAGGAATAAGATCAAAGAACTGGGACTGACGTTGAACGAAGAGAAGACGAGCATAGTCAGGGCAACCCGGCAGAGTTTCAACTTTCTGGGATATACCTTTCGATATGATCGACATCTCAACGGAGCGCCCGGGATGTATCTGAATATATTCCCGGCGGAAAAGGCAGTAAACAGGCTCCGCGGGAAAATACGAACGATACTGACTCCGGCAACAAGAAAGACGCCGACGAAATAGTCAGGGAACTCAATTGGAAACTGACCGGCTGGCGGAACTACTTCAACGCTCCGGGCACGTACCCGCGGAACACATTTCGTAAAGTCAACTGGTACCTGCGCCAACGAATCTCTCAGTTCTACAGTAGAAAGAGTCAACGACGGAGCAGGCTTTATGGTCATAGAGCCTATGAACGCCTGACCAAATCAGGTCTTGTCATACTGTGACGTCGTGCTCCCTGCGAACACCTGAAGATGAAGAATAAGTGCCCAGCCGTATGCGGGAAAACCGCACGTACGGATGGGGAGAGGGGGTGCTGACGACGCCCATTCAAATAGCCTGAAGTAGTGCCCAATATGGAATGCACAAAACAGCCGGCTAAGTCAGTACTCTACTCGATCGTGTGGTTATTGAGTATTGTCTCCTCGAAAAGAGAGTCATGGAGAATCGAACATGAAATATTCCTTTGCGGTCATTGGCTGATCTGACACCCTCGGCGCCTTGTCAGCGCAGGCGATAGCTTACAAAGGCAATTCGTTGGCTGTCCGGCGACCAGGAGGGCACGTTGATGGTGCCTTGTCCGCCGAACAATTTTGCCATCACCTGAACCTCGCGCGTCTCCAGATTCATCAGCCGCAGCATGACCTCTTTGTTCGACGGGTGCGAGCCGGCGGGGACGTCGGAAATATAGGTGATGTAGACGATCCATTTTCCGTCCGGTGACGGATGCGCGAACCAGTCGTTGTATGGGTCCGTGGTGATTTGTTTCTGCTCACTGCCGTCCGCTTTCATCCGCCAGATTTTCATGGTTCCGCTGCGGACGGAATTAAAATAGATATATTTCCCATCGGGAGAATATTCCGGTCCATCATCCAGACCCTCTGCGGTCGTCAGCCGTTTTTCGGGTCCGCCGGTGATGGGAATTGAATAAACATCATAGTTGCCGTTTCGCTCCGCACAATAGACCAAGGTTTGGCCGTCGGGCGACCATCCATGCCAATAGGAAGGTCCTAGGGAGGTGATTTTGCGCGGAGTTCCGCCGTCAATCGGCAGCAGGTAGATGAGGGAGTTGCCGGTTTCGGTCTGATCGCTGATCACCAACTGTTTACCGTCGGGCGAGATGCCGTGATCGTTGTTGATCTTGAACGCAAAACCGGTGGGAATCTGCTCCGGCATGCCGCCTTCAATTGGGATTTTGTACAGCAGCCCGTTGCTGTTGTAAATTAATGTTTTTCCGTCAGGGGACCAGTTGGGCGCCTCGATATGACTGTCCGTATGATGGACGACCCGTCTGTCGAACGATGCTATGGGAATTATTTCCAGAGTGCTGGAGATTTTTTTCAATGAATCCGGTTTGGGGACGAGCGTTTCGATGATGACGTTGGAAAATATGGCCGTCTCGATCACATCAGGATTATGGGAACAGACGCCCAATCCCACGTAAAAAGGTTCACCGAACGGCAGTTTACAGGATGCCCCCGATGATTTGAGCTCACCGTCGGCATAGGAAACGGACAAGAAAAGGTAATCGCCCTCCTTTTCAATTTGAACCCTTCTCGGCGCAACAACATTCGCCTGAACTTCGCGCGTGTCCGCTCCCATGGCCTCCCGATACTGAAGCGAGGTCAATCCATCGCCGTGCACCGCAACATCCGCGTAGGCAGAGCCGGGCTCCAGACTCTGGCGAAAAATCAAACAGGCCTTTCGATGGGGTTCAACGCCTTGACCCACCCATTGAATGTCGGCGGCGATGGAAACGTCGCCGGACATTTTTATCCAGACATAGTGCAGTTCGTCGCTTTTGAACCACATATTTGTGCCGCTGCCGGATAAGGTGTAGGACTTTTCCGCAGGATTAAACTGAACCGCGCCGGCATGCCGGACTGGACCGATGTCGCCATGGCCCTCAAAGACGCCCAAATCACTGTTGCGGGCGCATGACGTGACGACCATCGTCAGCATGACAACAGCCAGTAAGGCGGCGGCATTTTTTAGAAATTCATCATGGATCATAGGAATCATCCTCTCTTTCTCTCCGCACAAGCCCCCATGAATTGATTGATTCGCAGTACTGCAATCGGAACGGTCTGCGTTCATCGTCTGAATTGTAAGAAAATTATTCAAGAGGTGCAAGATATTTTGTCGCAGAATAGCGAATGGGGAAAATCGTATGAACTCTATCATCAAGATTTTAGAAATATTCTATGATGATCTAGTATAGTGAGATAATCCGCTCTCATCGTCCAGGCATAGTCAAACATCAAGTTGTCGGAGGCCGCTATGAAACCCGTTGTACTGTTTATTCTTTTTACCGTGGTGACACTGAGCGCGATCAACAGTTACGCGCAACCCGTTTTAGAAGAGGAAATGGAATTCCTGCTTTATCCGAAAGCCCAATATTATCCCAAGATTGACGGTATCATGGATAATATCTGGCTGAATGTGCCGCGATATGTGATGACCTATTACTGTCTGGGCACCAACAAACTCGAGGCGAATCCCTGGTATGATTGCTCCGCGGAATGGCGGGTGATGTGGACTGACCAGGCTATGTACTGGTTTGTGCAGGTGCGCGATGATTCTCTGGTCAAAAAGGGCGATGATTACACGGATGAGACAGAAGGCTATCGTTGGGACAGCATTGAAATTTTCAATGATGCCAATAACAGTCATACTGACACGTACGATGGAGTCGACGACGTGCAATTCCGTATCCATTGGGGTGATCTGTCCAAATTCATCCGCTTTTGGACAGACAGGAAAGGCCCGGAGTTTGATGTCTCTGAAGTCGAATGGAATGAACAAATTACCGACGTCGGATACAACGTCGAGATCATGTTCATCATGGATGAACTCTTTCTTTTTCCCAAACCCGGCATGATCATCGGCAGCGACTGCCATTACAATGACAATGATCTGAACAAGGGTCGGGACAGCAAAATCCAGTCATTCGGTAAAATAGAACTGTCCCACATGCGTCCCAGCGCCTTTGGCCGGGCTGTGCTCAGCGGATGGACCGCCTCGGACACTTTGATGGTGGTTAAAACCTTTTCAGCGCCGATTATCGACGGTGAAATGGACGATCTGTGGCAAGGCGTGCCGCCGATATCGGCCAGTCAATACATGAGCAATGCAAACCTTTATAATTATGCAGACTTGGCCATGAAAACCCGTATGATGTGGGATGAGAATTACCTCTACACCCTGGTCAAGGTGTGGGATGATTCTCTGGTCCGCGATGGCGCAGGAGATTACAATGATGACAGCATAGAACTCTACGTTGACGCTGATTTCAGCCACGGGACGACATATGACAATATAAATGATATCCAGATCGCGTTCGGTTATCAGCCGGGAGATCCGGCACTGTCCGCCATCCATTTGGTCGGCAGCAGCGTCAGCACGCCGATTGATTTTTCCGGTGTTTTACAGGCCGCAAAAGTGTCGACCGATGAATTGGGCAACACCAGCATCACGCTGGAATTGGCGCTGCCCATGACCGCGATCAAACTGAACGCTGCTCCCAACCATCTCTTTGGCGTCGAGATGGATTATAATGATGATGACGACGGCGGTGATCGCGATACCAAATTAAAAACCTACGGCAAGACCGATGATACCTGGCAGAATCCGCGGCTGATGATTCCGGCCAAGCTGCTGGGAAACAATCCTCACACCAGTGTGGCCGACGGCGAAGAGGCACCTCTGAGTCTCACTCTGGCACAAAATTATCCCAATCCTTTTAATCCGGTGACCGTGATTACTTATTCTCTCGCCGAACCCTCGCCGGTGAAATTATCCGTTTACAATGTGTTGGGACACCAGGTTCAGGTTCTGGTGAATGAAACGCAGAGCGCCGGAAATTATGCGGTCACTTTCAATGGCGAGGATTTGGCGAGCGGCGTCTATTTCTATCAATTGGAGAGCAACAACCAAGTGCAGATGAAAAAAATGATGCTGATCCAATAAGGAGTGAATTCATGGAGTCATTTAATCCTCAAAGAGTTCTGGCTATTGTTTCCATCCTGTTGATGATGTTATGGTTCGGGAATGCCGATAACCTGGTGGCAGGAACGACCGGCAAAATTGCCGGCGCGGTCATAGACCTTCAGACCGACGAAGTGCT
>RPQV01000329.1 GCA_003818595.1 Calditrichota bacterium | reverse complement strand
GCCCTTCATACCAATCGCCATGACCTTCATTGCGCGTACCAACGCCGCTGTTTTCCAATCGCCCTCAGCACCGAATCCATAACCATCTGCCATCAATCGCTGCACCGCCAAGCCCGGGAGTTGCACCAGACCATGGAGATCTTCAAAAGTAGTCGTAAACGCTTTGAATCCGCCCTGAGCAAGAAACTTGCGCATACCCACTTCTATTTTCGCAGCGTCACGCAACGAATCCCAAACTGCTTTCTCTTTACGAATCGAATCCGCGATGACATATTGATCCTGATATTGTTTGATCATAGCATCAATTTCAGCTTCGGCAACGCGATTGACTTCGACCGCCAAATCGCCGACGCCGTAGCCGTTGACTGAAAAGCCGAACTGTTTCTGTGCTTCTACTTTATCTCCTTCGGTCACCGCCACTTCGCGCATATTGTCACCGAAACGGGCGACTTTGGCGCACTGCCAATCATGCCAGGCCGCCGCTGCGCGCATCCAAACAGCGAGCTTTTCCTGAATTTCTGCATCCTGCCAAAAACCCACTATGACTTTGCGGTTGATACGTAACCGGGTGTTTATAAATCCAAATTCCCTGCCTCCATGTGCAGATTGATTGAGATTCATAAAATCCATATCAATATCCGCCCAAGGAATCTCTCGATTATACTGCGTGTGCAGGTGCACCATCGGCTTGCGCAGTAAACTGAGACCGGCGATCCACATTTTAGCCGGAGAGAAAGTATGCATCCAGGTAATAATGCCAATACATTGGGGATCTGAATTCGCATCCTGACAAAGTTGGGTGATCGCATCAGGTGTAATCATAACCGGCTTGTAGACGACCTCAATAGGGATTCGAGAAGAAACGGAAAAAGTTTTCACGATCTCTTGAGAATGAGCAGCCACTTGTTTTAAAGTCTCTTCCCCATACAGATGCTGGCTGCCAGTGACAAACCACACATTCACATTTTTGTAACGCTGCATAGACGACTCCTGTTTTCTTGATGATTGACAGATGATATCAAAATATCTTTTAATTCATTCCTGATACCGGACTAACGTTGCACGCTAAAGTAACAAATAATTAGTGGAAAAAGAACAGCAAATTGCTAAAAGGGCAACCTCTTTCAAAAAAATTGAATCACGCTATGAGTAAAGCTTGCAAAACTTGAGGAGATTACTTATACTATATACATACCGAAATCGTCACTTGAAGGAGAGTCCATATGCAGAGAATCAGTCGTCGCACATTTATCAAAAGCGCTGCAGTCGCCTCAGCGTTCACCATCGTTCCGCGACATGTCCTGGGAGGGACGGGTTTTCAAGCGCCCAGTGACACAGTGAATATCGCCGGCATCGGTGTCGGAGGCATGGGTGGAGCTGATCTAAAAGAACTGGAAAGCCAAAATATAGTCGCCTTGTGCGACGTGGATCTCCAGTATGCCGGAGGCGCAATTAAAAGATACCCCAAAGCAAAAGTTTGGCAGGATTTTCGTGAAATGTTGGAGAAACAAAAAGATATTGATGCGGTAGTCGTCGCAACACCGGACCACATGCATGCTCCCATCAGTATGGCGGCCATTCGTGCGGGGAAACACGTCTATACCGAAAAACCCATGACGCACACCATCATGGAAGCTCGCTTGTTAACCCAAGCGGCTTGCGAAGCCCGCGTTGCAACACAAATGGGCACCCAAGGCCACGCCATGGAAGATGCCCGGTTGTTATGCGAATGGATTTGGGATGGCGCCATCGGCGAGGTCACGGAAATTCATGCATGGTCGCCTCATCCCGTATGGCCGCAGGGACTCACTCGCCCGACGGACACACCTCCCGTTCCAGAAAAACTGAATTGGGATTTGTGGATCGGCGTCGCTCCTTTTCGACCTTATCATCCGGCTTATCACCCCGGTCAGTGGCGCGGCTGGTGGGATTTCGGCACCGGCGGTCTGGGTGATATGGGCTGTCACATTTTCGATCCCATTGCCTGGGCTATGAAATTGGGGCATCCGCTGAGTGTGGAAGCCAGCCAGTCGATATTTGTGCCCAAAGGACTTAACTGGGACAAACCCAGAAATACGGATGGCTATCCTCAGGCAACGATGGTTCATTACAAATTCCCGGCTCGCGAAGGATTTCCTCCCGTAACCCTGCATTGGTATGACGGTGGACTGATGCCTGAAACCCCTGAGGAGCTTGAACCTGGACGGAAGATGGGCGATCAATTCGGCGGTGTGCTCTATGTCGGCAGCAAGGGGAAAATTCTAACTGGTTCTCACGGCGCGCGCGGTGTCCGCATTATCCCCGAGAGCAAAATGAGGGAATATAAACGGCCGGAGAAAAGTCTCCAGCGTTCTGTCGGCCATCATCAGGAATGGATCAATGCCTGCAAAGGCGGCGAACCTGCCGGCATAAACTTTGAAAAGGCCGGGCCTTTGACCGAAATCGTGCTGCTGGGCGTTTTGGCGTTGCGTTTTGATAAGAAATTGCAATGGGATTCAGAGAGCTTGACTTTTCCCAATGCACCAGAGGCAAATCCTTTTGTGCACAAGGAGTATCGCAGCGGTTGGTCTTTATAAAGGAATCGAGATACCGGCTTATATGCCCAGTCGGTATTTCTTCAACTCTTTATCGACCTTTTTGGGATCATTGACATAATTGCCCAGTTTTTCCCAAAATTGTACACCATGGTTTTTCTCCTGCAAATGCACCAATTCGTGCAAAATAACATAATCGATCAGGTGCGCAGGCAATTCTAAAAGTTTGACATTGAGATTAATATTCCCCTGGCTCGAACAGCTTCCCCATTTCGTTTTTTGGCAGCGCATAAAAAGGCGATTGTAGGTGAAACCATGCTGATTGGCAAGTTCCTGCAGACGCTTGGTCAATACTTCCCTAGCCTCTTTTCGATCACATGCGGGCTTTTGTTGCTGCCGGGCCAAATGTTCTTCTTCGACCTTCCGGTTGATCTGGATGTTTTCCTCCAACCAGCGCCTTTTGCTCTTGACAATCTCTTCGGCTTGTTGATATGACAATCCAAACGGCACTGCCACGCGAATGCCCTCAAAAGGCTTGACAGAAATGTTGATGCTCTTGGCTTTTTTACTGCGTTCAAACATTACCGTTCCAATGCCGGGAATTACTTTGGTGAATGACTTGATGCTCATGCACACTCCATAATTATCCATGAAAAGTATAAATTAGTTGACGGCAGAATTAAAAAATGTTCTACTCAATGGTTCACATTCTCATTACGGAAGCAAACATCGACCCGCTTTGGTCGATTATCGACCTTCCCCCAAAGGGAATCACACGATAAAATGAATGATCAATAGATAAAAAAAGGATATATCTTATTTTATCCGGCATACGGGAAGGCGCCGGAATGCCTCGTGGTATTAAAAGATACACATTTTTTTTGCTTTTGCCAACACAAAAAAATGCAAACCGCATAATTCATCGGCGTCCGCACCCTGACGGACGCCGATTCTAATCAGTACAGCAAGTCATTTTTGCTTGCAGAACATTTTTTGAATCAGCCGATCCAGCCCGGCATAATAGCCGCTGTGGGTCACGGCGATGAGAAACAATGCCGCCATTTCAACCAGATTTTTATTGACGATCAAATAATTTCCTTCCATAGGAATGGAATAGAAAAAACCGACAAAAGGCGGATTGGCCAGGTAATAGAGCAGAATCAACAACATTCCGGCATAGCTGGCAGCGCGGGTGAAACAGCCCATAATGAGCCCCAAACCAATGGCAATCAAACCCCAAATATTCATCAAATTCACAACCGTCAACACACTATCGGTGTTGGCGATCCACGTAAAAAAGGGCGCCAAAATTCCACGCGCCTGGCTTAGATATCCAGCTGCCGACCAGGTTCCCTTTAATAACTTGGCCACACCCTCGTATAAGAAATGCCAACCGATCAGCACTCGCAGAATCACCAAGGCTGTCTTCTGCACGTTGGTATATTTATCATCCATAGCGATATAATCCTTTCAATATTAAAACGCATTCCCGAACTTTGACCCGCTCAAATAAGAAAATCCTCGTGATTAAACGTCAGCCGTTTGCCGGCTTCGATCGCTTCATTGACTTTAAGCACACACACCGCTGTTTCATAGCCGATTTCTGCCGGACAATTCAGTTTTTCTTTGCCGCGCACAGCGTTGAAAAAGTTTTGCAGATGAGGTTTATGATAAGGATCGTAGAATTCGATGGGAATCTGATGTTCATCGGGAGAAACGCTCTCGCGCACATCCATGCGCGCACTGATGTCCAATTCCTTCTTCTGCAATTGAATTTTGGGCGCAGTGATATAACCTTTTTGGATCCATTCGTCCCAATTCGGTGCATTTGGTTGGCGGTAAATCAAGCCGCCTTTGCCGCCTGCCTCGGACTCGGAAATCACCAATGTCCCCTGATCACCCATGAAATTCTCAAAATATCCCTGACTGCCGTTGGTGGTCTGCGTCTGATAATAAGCCCTGGCTACACCCTTCGGCGTTTCATATTCAAAAATGGCCATCACTGTATCATACCATTCATGAGAATCTTTGGGAAAATAATCCGTCCCTCCGCTGGCAATCACGGCTCGCGGTTGCGCTTCCAGAAACCAATTGTAAATGTCGATTTGATGGGAACCCAAATCGACAATAGGACCGCCGCCTAATCCTTTGTACCAACGCCAATTGGCGAACTGTTCCATACTCTTGAAACCAAATTTTCTCAAGGTACCTTCGGGAATCGCATATCTGGCCGGCCAGCCGAGATCATCCTGAACCGACCGGTTCCATTGCCCATTGACCGTGACAATACGTCCGACCAGTCCTGCCTCTTTGATAAGCTTTTCATATGAGTGAATATAACGGGGATGGCTGCGACGTTGATGGCCGATCTGCAATAGTTTACCGGTTTCCCTGGCTGCAAGAACCATCTTTTTGGCG
>RPQV01000328.1 GCA_003818595.1 Calditrichota bacterium | reverse complement strand
TGCGTTCTTTACCGACGGAGACTCGGTCTGCGCGGTTGTCTATGCCTATGATTATGCCAACAACAAAAGCGGGCCGAGCGATGTGGTGTGCGCCGCGATCGAGCCGGAGACTAATCGATTCGACCTGAACGGCGACGGCATTGTCAACCGCCAGGATTATCTTGATGAAATCCGCCCGCGCTACGGCAGTACGCCGGAAAACGAAATCTATTCACCCGCCGCCGATCTGAACGGCGACGGAATAATCAACCGCGGCGATTTTTTAGAGCTGCGTAAACATTACGGCGAAATTAATTAAGGAGGCTGATGTGAAGTTCTTCTTCTCTCAGGAAAAGGTATATGCCGCGGAGGGGGCTATTCTGCGCACGGTCAGTAAGGATTTTGAACCGATTGTCGGGCGTCGATACATGATAACTCCGTTACTGACCGCTCCGCGTGCATGGGATGCTGTTGAGGCATCGCTGAACTGGGCGAACGCGCCCGCAGGATTCGAGATTGTGATGAACGGACAACAAGTCGATTTTGTCGCCCCGACTGATGTGTCCTGCAATGTGACGGTTACTCCCTTCTTTAACCAGAACCGTCTTTTCTTTTGTTTTGAGCCTGCGTCTGAAAATGTGGATCCTTTTACATCGGGGACGAAACGTCTGCTGCAGATGTGGTTCCGGCTGGTACAGCAGGATGATACGTTTGTGCTCGAATTGGATATCGTTGAAGACCCTTTATAATCAACATTAACAGGAAATCAAAAAGGAGATATAAATTGAAGATGGACAAGGAAATTCTCGTTGAGATGCTCGAAGATCGTATTAATTCGGTCAAAAACCAGATACAGACTGCTGAGGAGACAAAACAAAAGCTGGAAATGCTTAAAATCCACGTTACCGATCCGCAGACAATATCTGCGCTGGATTTTAAAATTTCAGTTATCACCGGACGGATCGATAAACTGAATGAGCGGCTATTTCGGTTGGAATCGGCGCTGGAAGAAATTCTGCTGGTCGAATTGATTGATTGAGTCCCTCCCCGGGCCGTTCCCGCGAGGGGGCGGTCCGGTGGGCAATGGAATAGGAAATCTTATGAAACAAATTAACGTACAATATTTTATACAGTCTCTTGATACTTTTTCCATCAGCGACAAACCGAGTTATCGCCGACTGGTTGATCCGTTTGTTCCTGTTGGAAATTTTACTATAGAGGAATCATTGGAGTCGCTGCAGACAGAAAGGAAACCGAAAAAGGAAATAAAACGATACCGAGATCATTATGCCGGATGTGTGTGCCATATGTGCATTCGACAAAGAAGCAGGAATTACAGAGACGGAAGGTCTTATGTTTGAGATAAAGATGTATGATATTGTCCGCGTAATGCTGCTGCCGGAGAGGAAACAGTCTCTTCGGGGATCGGCGTTCGAATTGTGCAACAAGCTGGTCAGTCTTGACGGATGCACTCTGCAGGTTACGGGGATCAGACGCCTGACGGAACCGGAGGAGAGAAGATCATACTCGCTGTCGCCCTTAAAGGGAAAGATGCTTGCCGGCGAAATGATTATGGCGACGAGAGCGGATATTGTCTATATGCAGGACGGAGAAGCGCCCAAGACGGAAAATGATCAGATTAATGCCCAAAAGGCAAAGAGTTTTAAACAGGAAGAGCTGTTTTGATAAAGAAGGTTTAACCATTTTGTTGGCGTCGGCAAAATGGTCATCAGGGTTTTATCGTTTTGTTGACGCAGACAAAATGATTATTGGATGTTTGTGACCGACATAAATGACGGCCACAAAGACAATAATGGTTTATAAAAGACGAATTAACTGTACTATAACGCGTAAAATACGCATTATTTTAAACTGCCGAGAGATACTCGGAGGTTGATCATTAAAACGCATAGGAGGATCCCGTAATGATAGTTAATCTACATTGTTGCCTTTGCTCTAGAGAAATTGAGATAGAAATATCAATCCCCCATGATTGGAAAGCGAACGATGTTGAAATAACAGATTCCTTTTGTCCTGAGCATTCTATTCTAAATAATTTTGTAGAAAATCAATGTCCTGGCTGTGTAGGCAGTTGGAGCGATTGTAATTTATGGGGATCATTTGCTTATGGGTGTAACTATTTAACAACAGATGATTTTAGTAAAATCCGAAATGGAATTTGCCCCAAAAGAACAAACGGCACTATTAGTGTTAAAAACTCTAAATTAAGCGAAATTGATTATAGCAATCCGGCATCACAAAAATCCGGCTTTGCACTTGAACTTGCGATAAAACAATATTTAAAAGAATACAGCGATATTGATCTGTAAAATAAGTTCATTGGAAATTATTAAACCGCCGGGAAATGCTCGGCAGTTGATCATTAAAACGCATAGGAGGAACTATGAAAAAGATGATCGTTTTGTGGTGTGTGCTGATGTTTTTCTCATCAATGGCATGGGGCGCCGATCAGCAGAAAAAAGAAGCAACCATGTGGGATGAACAGTTTCCGGCAATGAAAGAGGTGAAGATGTTCAGCGACCGCCCGCACATCGACCTCATTGCCCTGAGCTTTGTGTCCGCCCTGATGGCGTATGATTCATTCAAGGATTACCAGTCGCTCGACAGACAGTATGAAAGAGGTGCGGCAAACACGGCTGAGATCATTGCGAACCGCGACCGCAAGTTTCTGATCGGGGTCGCCTGGTCTGCTTTTACGGTGAGCAATACGTTCTATGCGCTCAAACGCGTGAAGGTTGTAACTGACGGACAATCGATCGGACTGCAGGTTGATTTCTAATTTTTCACTTGGTTTGATATTTTTAGCTTGACTTTGTCAAATGGCCGCCGTAGATTATAGTGTTCAGATACAGGCGGCCTCCGATCCGTAATCGGATTCGCTGTTTTAATAGGTAAACAAAGCCGACTCTTCCAGTACCGTGAGGTCTGGAGCTCTCCTGTAGAGCGAACAAGAGTCGGCTTTTTTTGTTCAATTACAGGAGGTACTATGGTACCACAAGTATCGCAGGATAATTTCCTGCAAAAAGATGGTCGATTGTGGATGACTGCAGAAACGTTGTCCAAATTAATTGGCTATTCAGATTCATCTTCGATCAGAAAGATATTAAACAGGAACAAAGAAGAGCTTGAACCGTTCAAGGGGTACCCCAAAGTGACACACCCTCAAGGTGGTGAACAGTCATCTTTGGCTTTTGATGAACAAGGCTGCTACATCGTAGCCATGCTCGCCCGCACCGATCAGGCGCGCGAGTTCCGGCGCGCACTGGCGCGGTTTCTGGCGGAGATGCGCGAAAAACATGAGACGGTGGCGGAACAATACCTGCGCATGAGCGTAAAATTGGAAAAAGCGGGGCTGGCGAAAATGCTGGCGAATCATAACCTGCGCATGCGTGACGCGGAAAGAATCCGCAGTCTGCGCCCTCATCTTTCGGTGGTTGAGCTTGCTAAAATTTACAATTTGTCGGTGAGCGTGATGGAAAAGCTGCTGATGAGGATACGGCGCGCAGACGGTGATTTTGCCGATCATCGGCCTGAACATCTGAAAAAACTTTCACGGGGGTGACTATGAGCAGTGAATGTGATGCCGAGCAAAAAAGACGCGACGAGATTGACGATGCGCTTTCTCTCCTTACCGCCTGCGTTTACGGAATGATGTGGTTTTATTCTCTGGGCGGAGGCGGGAACGCGCGGATTGAAAGCGCGGTGGTGAATGCGCTAAACAGGATGGAGACGGCGTGCTCGGTTTGAGATAAGAAAAAGGGAACCTGATGAGGGTTCCCTTTTTTATTAGTCAAAAAGCAGGTTTTCCTGGCAATTTCTCGGAATGTGTTTTATTACCCTATTTATTTGATAACTTTTGTTTATATAAGTATTTGCAGCGGAATCGAATATCTGCTCGATCTGGAGTTCAACTTCCATACTGTCTCCCTTTGCAAAGTGCTCTCCTGAATCGATTCGTTTAAAAAAGTCGGCATCGCAGATATTTGCCGATATTTTATTGCCTTTTAAATAAAATTCCCATTTGTACTTGTTGTCGAAAATCACCTTGTAAATATTGAGAACCGCCACAGCAGTTATGGTTTTTTTGTTTACCTCTTCGGAAACAAGAGTCTGCGACATCCCCTCAAAGTCTTCGCGAACTGCCTCAAACAGTTTATTCTGCTGACCGTCTAATACCTCGAAACCGGTTACAGCATGATCGGAATCCAGCGCTTCAAAGGCGATGCCGACCGCGTCGTTCACTTTGTCGTTATTTAAGTAGATGTTATATGTAATTTTATCGACATTGATAATTGTTCCCCTGTTGGTGGTGAGCTGATATTCTGATCCTGAATCCTTTATTTCTTTCGGCTTTTCTCCTTTGAGCAGTTTACGCAGATTTAAAATAGAGACAAAACAGGTGATAATTTTCTGCACAGTGTCCAGACTGAGTTTTGACAGAAAGGTCTGAATTGCCCCTATATCAAAGGTTCCTATTCCTATATTGACAATAAAGCTTCCTTTTTCGAGTGATTTGATGGTTATGCGCAGTCTGCTTCCGGTCTGCAGCTCGTCATTGACCTCTTCGACGATGCTGGTTACTCCTGAGAGAGATTTCAAAAAAGTGACAGCTTCTATCTCATTGGCCGGACCGTCAAATTTCAGCTTGAATTGTGCTTCCGGAGTTTTTGAATCCATTTTTCCACCCATAATTTCAACCGAGTTCAATTTTCAGTAAACTTGAACAGAGGGAGATGATTAAAGATAATGCTCTAAATTTAAAAAACAAGAAGATTTTAATTGTGTTATGCTGTCACTGCAGAAATTTGCCGATTGTTTCCATAATATTATCCAGAGTCTCCTGCCGGATGACCATGAACGGCCTCGGCGGAATGGTGATGGTATGCGCGCCGATGGAGCGTCCGGCGCCAAGATCTGATTTGGCGAGTGTGCTGAAGAGGGTGCGGCCTTTGT
>RPQV01000327.1 GCA_003818595.1 Calditrichota bacterium | reverse complement strand
TCTTTAAGCATTTTGATGGTTGACAAAACTCCTTTTGAATGACCATGCGCGGTGTCCACAACCAGCACATCGGTTCCCGCTTCGATGAGGGCAGCCGCTCGTTCCCGTGTGTCTTTGGCGACGCCTACTGCAGCACCCACAAGCAGGCGACCATGTTGGTCCTTGGCAGATTGAGGAAACCGTTTACGATTCTGAATGTCTTTCACTGTTATCAGACCGCACAATCGTTGCTCCTTGTCAACCACCAGAAGTTTTTCGATGCGATGTTCCTGCAGTATTTTTTCCGCCTGATCAAGAGAGGTTCCTTGCGGTACAGTGACCAATTTATCCTTGGTCATCAATGAGGAAACCAATTTGTTCATATCAGTTTCAAAGCGCAGATCACGATTGGTTAGAATACCAACCAATTTTTTACCATCGAGGATCGGTATGCCGGAAATACGATATCTATGCATCAGTTCCTTGGCTTCGCTGATTTTACACTCCGGCGCCAAAGTAAAAGGATTCATGATCATTCCGCTCTCTGAACGCTTTACACGGTCGATCTCAGCCACTTGTTCGGGTATAGAGCTGTTTTTATGAATGATGCCAATCCCTCCTTCGCGCGCCAAGGCAATGGCCAGTTCAGATTCAGTCACCGTATCCATAGCTGCGCTGACGATCGGAATATTCAAGGCGATATTTCGCGTCAACCGTGTGCGGACATCCACATCTTTGGGCAAGACTTCGGATTTGTTGGGAATGAGTAAAACATCATCAAATGTATAACCTTCCTTAACAATTCGTCCCATAAAATTCTCCGTTATGGATTATAAATTTCCGATGGCTGATTCAACAGCTTTGACGATCATGCCGTCCCGAATGAGCTTTTTGATTTTTTCAATATCTTTGTTCAGTAGTCGGTCCTTCTCCAGCAGGGGAATGGTGCGCCGAATAACATCATAGGCTGGTTTGGTTCCTCTACCAGGCATGAGATTGCGACGGAAATCGATTGCCTGGCATCCGGCAAGCAATTCGATGCCGATTACCGTTTCGACATTTTCAACCACTTCCAAAGCTTTACGGGCTGCATGCGTCCCCATACTGACAAAATCTTCCTGATTTGCCGAGGTTGGAATACTGTCAACCGAAGCAGGATGGCTTAATACTTTATTCTCAGAAACCAAGGCAGCTGCCGTCACCTGCGCAATCATAAAACCGGAGTTAAGGCCGCTTTGGGGCGCCAGAAACGGCGGTAATCCGCTTTGATTGGCGTCCATCAGGTTTTCCAGGCGTCGTTCCGAAATGCCGGCAAGCTGAGACATCGCAATCGCCAGGGTATCGCAGGCCAGGGCAATGGGCTGAGCGTGAAAATTGCCTCCGGAGAGCACCTGCCTTCCCTCAATGAATACCAGTGGGTTATCAGTGGAAGCGTTCAATTCCGTGACGATCACCTTTTCTATATAATCGATCGCGCTTCTGACCGCACCATGCACCTGTGGAATGCAGCGCGAGCTATATGCATCCTGAACCTTACCGCAATCCGAGTGCGAGGCGACAATCTCGCTGTCGGCCATCATGCGCCGCAAATTATCAGCGACGCGAATCTGGTCAGGAAAACCGCGCGCTTGTTGAATTCTGTCGTCAAAGGCAACCTTGGTTCCCAACAGACTTTCAACGGTTATGGCGCCGGCGATGTCGGCGAGCTTTTGCAACTGCAGTGCGCGATAAAGGGCTTCAGCCGCAAAGGATGTTGTAATCTGGGTTCCATTCAGTAATGCGAGACCTTCTTTTGCCTTGAGAATGAGGGGTAAAAGGTCATTGCGCTTCAATGCAGCAGCGCCCTTCAGCCGCCGGTTATTCACATCAGCTTCGCCCAACCCAAGAAACACCAACGTCATGTGAGCCAAGGGCGCCAAATCACCCGATGCACCGACCGAGCCTTTCTCGGGCACAACGGGAACAATATTACGATTTAAACAGTCGACGAGATGCTGAGCGACGCAGGGCCGAGTTCCGGAGAATCCTTTGCAGAGGGCATTAGCCTTCAACAGCATGGCGGAACGAACGATCGGTGCGGGAATGGCTTTGCCGGTTCCACAGGCATGACTGAGGATAAGATTCAGCTGCAATTCCTCAATACCTTCCTCAGGGATATGTATTGTGCTGAGTTTACCGAATCCGGTATTGACACCGTAAACAACTTGCCCCGAAGAGATGATCTGCTCAATAGTCTCACGCGACAACGCCATGCGCTCGACGGCTTTGTTAGACAACGTAACTTCACGCTGGTGATGAGAAACGTTGAATAAATCATTTAACGTCAATGACTCGCCGTCGATGACAATTTGATTCATTGGCCTCTTCTCTCATATGAATACCAATGATAAGAATATTTTGCCAAAGAATCAAACTGTTTTTGAAAGGGGGATCAATGAAGGATCATAAGGGTGAAAATCAATGACTGTTAAACGTGGCTGAAAAAGCAAGATAACGTTCATTTGTCCAAAAAGATGCACATCGATTTGGATTTTCCAAATAGAAAAACAGCAGCAGCTTTAGGCGTCGACATCCAGATTCACTTACATTTTTCGTTCAGTGCGGAATTTGTCATATAATTCCATGACAGCGGGGATATATTGACGAGTTTCTTCCCACAGGATTTTGTTATCTCGATTCTGAGCGATCCACATCGCAGCACGCTTTGGACCACCATTATAAGCCGCTAAACCTCCATCTCGTTCATAGAGTGCGACTAGTTCATTGAGATAGCGGCAACCCAATCTGATGTTGACAAGCGGGTCGAAAAGAATTTCTTCAGCTGAAGTCCAATTAATTCCCTCTTCGACTGCCAGAAAGGCGCCGGTTGCGGGCATCACCTGCATTAATCCCATTGCGCCGACACGAGACATAATTTTCGGATCCCATGTTTTTGCACTCTCATGCGTAATGGTCGCCGCAATAAAATCAGTGTTCAGACTCGGAAACTTTTTGCTCATCAAATAAACTTCATTCGCAATTGCATATTTTAACGAATCATTCATGGTCCGATTGTAGCGGCTAATGATCTGTACAACTTTGTCAATTTCGAACTGTCGTTCATTCTGCATCATGCTCAAACTCAAGTTTTCACTTGCCGTAGAGCTGATGAGGTTCAAGCGCTCATCCGCGGTCTTGAATGACCTGTTCAAAAAGATAACCGAAATGAGGATCAAGCTCAAAACCGAGATGACCATGACCTGCCTTATTAATCCTCGTGAGTTATTCATTAAAGCCTCCAAAACTTCAGGCGTTTACGATGCTTACCATTGCTGCTCAACGATCAACGCTGAATTTATTGATCTGCCCACTATACATCAATTAATGTGCCAATCGATCGATTATGCATGATTTTCCTGTTGCATCATTGTGCTTTATTTATTATTTTTATAAAGGTTAAGGCCTATTCATTTACAAGGGTGACAGCTTGATTTCATTTGTCAAAAAATCATTGAAATACTTTTTTGTATCAGCGGCCGGGAAATTTTCTCATGATGAAACAATAATTCTCCCTGCAAACGGCTGTTGACGCCACAAAACAGCAAAAACTGCCTGGGAAAGCGTTCTGGAGGATAAATTTTGCGTACCATTCATGCTAAAACCGTTGCCGCTCAAGTGAAACAGATGTGCCTGGATGCCAATTACATTCTGGGAACAGATGTCGTCCAAGCTCTGAAACGCTCACTATCAGAAGAAACCAGCCCCGCTGGGAAAAGAGTATTGGAACATTTACTCGATAATGCACGCATTTCACAAAAGGGTGAATATCCACTCTGCCAAGACACCGGCTTTGCCGTCTTTTTTGTGGAAATGGGAAGCCGATTACAGCTGAAAGGCGGCACTATTCAGGACGCCATAGACGAAGGTGTCAGGCAGGCCTATCGGGAAGGCTTTCTGCGCAAGTCGATTGTACTTGATCCATTACGCCGAAACAACAGCCAAGACAACACTCCCGCGGTCGTGTGGCTTGATATGATACCCGGCGATCAGCTTTGCATTCACATGGCGCCGAAAGGGGGAGGCAGCGAAAATATGAGCCAGATTGGCATGCTAACGCCTTCTCAGGGCAGAGAGGGAGTTATCGATTTTGTGGTGAAAATGGTCAGTGAAGCCGGCGGCAATCCATGTCCGCCCATTATTGTCGGTGTAGGGATCGGCGGCACATTTGAAAAAGCAGCCTGGTTAGCTAAAAAATCCCTGATGCGTCCTTTGGATGATCGACATGATGATCCTTTTTATGCAGAACTGGAGCAAGAGATGTTAAGACGCATCAATGATCTGGGGATTGGCCCCATGGGTTTTGGAGGGAGAACCACTGCTCTGGATGTCCATATCGAAGTTTATCCCTGTCACATTGCTTCGCTGCCGGTCGCTGTCAATATTCAATGCCACTCTGCACGACATAAAAGTGCTTATCTATGAGGATATCAATATGACTTCTTTTTCTCATCTCTCCACCCCGTTATCCAAGTCCGATATTCATTCTCTACATGCAGGAGACATGGTTGAGATCAGTGGAATTCTTTATACTGCTCGAGACGCAGCGCATCGAAGATTTGCTGAAGCCCTTAAAAAGGGTCAATCATTACCGTTTGAATTACTTGGGAATATCATATTCTATGCGGGTCCTGCTCCCACCCGACCAGGAAAGATCATTGGATCTGTCGGTCCCACCACTTCGATGAGAATGAACGATACAGCCCCTCTGCTCATTGCAGCTGGACTGGGTGGAATCATTGGAAAAGGGGAATTGGGGGGAGAGACCAGTCGAGCGCTGCAACAGCACGGCGCCGTCTATTTCGCTGCCATTGGCGGGGCGGCGGCCAAGCTGGCGCAAGCTGTCAAAACGAGTCGGGTCATTGCGTATGAAGATTTAGGAGCGGAAGCGGTATATGAACTCCGGGTGGAAAGCTTTATCGTCATTGTCGCTCAGGACAGCTACGCGGGGA